>CANIYB010000132.1 GCA_947471105.1 Cytophagaceae bacterium | reverse complement strand
GTGTCCCAATAGCTCTTTAATGGCGTTTAAATCAGCCCCACGGTTCAATAAGTGTGTGGCATAGGTATGGCGTAAAATATGGGGTGATAGTTTCTCTAAGGTGCTAATGCGACTCAATTGTTTTTTGACGAGTCTCTGAACAAAAACGGGATATAGTATTTCTCCTTTATCTGTCAACAATAAATTTTCATGGGTATATGGGCAAGCGGTTAAGTAATTTGTAATGAGGACCTCTATTAGTTTTGGGATAGGAATCATTCGCTCTTTATTTCTTTTTCCAATGACTCGGATCGTACCAGATTGCAAATTAACCTGAGTTCGTTTTAATGAAATTAATTCCGCTAACCGGATTCCCGTACCATAAAGCAAGTACAAAATCAATTGATCTCGCAAATCTTCAAACGAATTTGTGTCAATGGGAGTATTAAATAAAGGTTCTATTTCGGATTCTCGAAGAAATTGCGGTAATTTTTTCTTCGTTTTAATCATTTTAATGGTGGTCATTGGGTTGTCTTTGCGATCACCCCGACGTAATAGAAACTTGAAAAAAGTTCTTAAAGTCGCTAATTTACGATTGATGCTACGGTTTTGAATGGTATCATCTGACAATTGAATGAGCCAACTTCTAATTAAATCTGATTTGATTTCTGTAATGTCAACCTCTGATCCAATAAATGCAAGAAATTGCTTGAGGTCATTTTCATACGCAGTGACCGTATGAATACTTAGTCTTCTTTCTACTTTGAGATGTACCAAAAAAAAATTGACTAACTCTCGATTCATAGCCCGAAAGTAGTCAATTCTTTAAATATTTGGTAGGAATTAGTTGTTTATATTCCCGTATGTAGTCTGCTTGTAAGACGCACGAATAAGTTCAGTACGTCGAGCGATTGATGGTTTTTCAAATGCAGATCTTCTACGAAGTTCTTTCACTACACCTGTTTTTTCAAATTTCTTTTTGAAACGCTTTAAAGCTTTATCAATTGACTCGTTCTCTTTAATTGAAATAATTAACATGTATGTTCTCTTTTGTATTAAAAATGGAATGCAAAGATAATTTTATTTTTTTTGAATTACAAGTCAATAGATGAAATTTTGATTGTATATTTTATCAAGGGGTTGATGATTTTTTACTTATTTTTGTCTTTCAATTGAATTTCAAGATATGTCTACATTTTCACGGACTACAGTAACGGCGGCTTTGATTTATGCAAATGGCCCTATACATATTGGTCATTTAGCAGGTTGTTATTTGCCTGCAGACATTTATGTGCGTTTTTTACGTTTACAGAAGAAGGATGTGATTTTTGTTTCTGGGACAGATGAACACGGGGTTCCTATTACAATTAAAGCCCAAAAGGAGGGTAAGACGCCCCAAGAGGTGGTTGACTATTACTATAAAGAAATTAAATCCTCTTTTCAGGATTTTGGTATATCGTTTGATTTTTATGGGAGGACTTCGGATCCTGTACATCATCAGTTTTCTCAAGATTTCTTTTTGAAGCTTTACCAAGAAGGAAAATTCGTGGAGGAGACGACAATGCAATATTTTGATGAGTCGGCGAATCAATTTTTAGCAGACCGTTATATAACGGGGGATTGTCCTTCTTGTAAGCAAGCAGGAGCTTATGGAGATCAATGTGAAAAATGTGGGACTACTTTGTCTCCGAATGAGCTGTTGAATCCTAAATCGATGTTGAGCGGAGCTTCGCCCGTATTAAAGCCTACGAAGAACTGGTTTTTGCCCTTAGATCAGTGGCAAGGAGAGTTAACCAAATACGTTGATTCGCATCCAGAATGGAAACCGAATGTACTGGGCCAGGTGAAATCATGGTTGCAGGAAGGCCTCAAGCCGCGTGCGATGACCCGAGATTTAAATTGGGGGGTTCCTATTCCTTTGCCTGATACAGAAGGGAAGGTACTATATGTTTGGTTTGATGCTCCCATAGGTTATATGTCGATGACTACGCAGTTGACACCTGACTGGGAGAAATATTGGAAGGCGAAGGATAGTCAAATTGTTCATTTTATAGGCAAAGACAATATTGTTTTCCATTGTTTGATTTTTCCTGCCATGTGCATGGCACACGGGGAATTCCAATTGGCAGACCAAGTACCTGCCAATGAGTTCATGAATTTGGAGGGCGATAAAATATCGACCTCTCGAAATTGGGCTGTTTGGTTGCACGAATATTTGCAGGACTTTCCAGGAAAACAGGATGTTTTGCGTTATACCCTGACTTCTTTAAGTCCTGAAACGAAAGATTCAGACTTTACATGGGCTGATTTTCAGACCAAAAATAATTCAGAATTAGTAGCCATCTTAGGAAATTTTGTGAATCGGGCTTTTGTGTTGATTGACAAAAATTTCGATTCACAAGTGCCCAATAAGTCTACAGAATCAAGTTTAGAGGCAGATTTGATGATTGCCTTGAAGGATATTCCGGCCAAATTAGATGCTGCTTTAGCCGCATTTAAATTTAGGGATGCTTTGGTGATCGCTATGGAAATTGCAAGGCTGGGAAATAAATACTTGGCTGAGACAGAACCTTGGAAGGTGATTAAGGAGGATCGAGAAAAAGCGGGTTCTATTTTGAATTTTGCGGTCCAATTGGTCGCTCAGTCAGCGATTGCCCTGGAACCTTTTATTCCATTTACATCCTTTAGATTAAGGGAAGCCCTTGGAATGTCTGATTATTCTTGGACGCATATTGGGGACTTTGAAATTATTCCGGCAGGGCGTACTTTGAAAAATCCAGGTTTGTTGTTTGATAAAATTGAGGATGATGTGATCCAAGTTCAAATTGAAAAATTAAATAAAACCAAAAATCTTATGGAATTAGCTGCTAAAACTGTTCCGCTGGTTAAGGAAACCATTGAATTTGACGACTTTGCCAAAATGGATATTCGGATCGGTGAAATTATTGCCGCTGAAAAAATGGAGAAGAGTAAAAAACTATTGAAGCTAACGGTGAATGATGGGATCAAAGAGCGTACCATTCTAAGTGGAATCGCTGAGCATTTTAAACCTGAAGAGGTCATTGGAAAGCAGGTTAGTTTCTTGGCCAACTTAGCTCCTCGGAAAATGATGGGATTGGAAAGTGAAGGGATGATTTTAATGGCTGAGGATGCGGATGGGTCACTTTCTTTTGTACAGCCCGATAAAAAAATATGGAATGGCGCTACAGTAAATTAATTTTTACGCCATTTAATCAATAAAAATAAGGCCAGAAGAGACTTCTGGCCTTATTTATGTAACCTCTAAACCTATTTAACTATGAAAATTTATACGAATATAGCTATTTTATGGATAAAATATAAGTTTAGTGCAAAAAAAATAAAAAGGTGTCGTTAAAAACAACACCTTTTCTGAATACCTCTAAACCTATTTAACTATGAAAACTACTTACAATCTAAATTAGAATATGACAATCGTATCTAATGGTGTCTCTGGCAAATTGTTTGCCGAAGTTTCAATACTTTTTTCTTCTTCTACTACAGCCCAAACGACATTGATCGCATTGGCTGCTTTACCTATTTCTTTTATCCATGTTAACGTGCTGACATCTGAAATATTATCTCCTTGAGAAATAATTGTTTTGATCGTGGCATTAAAAATGGCCTTTTCTTCTTTACTTACTTTAAGGTAATTTTGATTATTTTTTTGATAATCCTCTAATATTGAAATAGTTAGGCTCGCAGAAGAAGTCTTTGTACCTGAATTTTCTTTTAATATTAATGTTTGAATTACTTCTGAAAGAGTTTCTCTCTTTGATGACACGATGGCATTTGCTCCTTTTCCTGTCAAACCGCTTGCTTGTACTGTTGGGTTGATGAATCCTAAACCTAGTAGGACGCTAATCACTGTTATTTTACTATTCATTTGTTTTGTTATATTTATTAACTAAATCAACAATACAAATTTATTGCATTTTTTTAATATTGCAAAACTTTATTTTAGACAATTTTCGATTGGGTAAACATGTATATTCTAAAATTTACGCTAAATTCAGTATATTATTAATGTTATTTCAATTTTTTCCAAATTAAATTTTGTCAATTTTATTAATTGTTTTGAATAATTCTAATATTAAAATATTAAAATAAATCAATAATTCTTTAAATAGTACAACTATTGGTTAAATTTATTCATTGTTTGTTGGATTCCTTCCAAGCAAAAACCCTCGATTATTTCAGAGCTGCGATCTAAGACGAATGAAATTTGGTCTAATTCCTTGGTTTCGAAGTTGCCTAATACGTAATCTGCCTGTCTTCCTTTCGGAAAATCACTACCTATGCCCATGCGCAATCTTCCATATTCAGTCGTTGTTAAGGAGGCTTCTATGCTTTTTAAACCATTATGTCCTCCGTTGGATCCTTTTGGTTTTAGACGAATGGTTTCAAAAGGCAAAGCGATATCGTCTAGAACGATTAATAATCGATCAATTTCTATTTTTAATTGTTGGCTCCAGTAGAGAACCGATTTCCCACTTAGATTCATATACGTATTAGGCTTCAATAAATAAATGGTCTTTCCTTTGTGTTTATATGACGTAATGGAACCGAGACGGTCTGTTGAAAATGCAATATCCTTTTGCTTGGCCAAATAATCAACAGCCATAAACCCTATGTTATGCCGTGTGAAAAGATATTCTGGGCCTATGTTACCGAGGCCAACAATCAGGTAATTCATGGAATTGATATTATTTTACAAATTTAGACATTACCTTCGTTAAAATATTTTGTTATGGAAAAAATTGCGTGTATTACCGGTGCTAGTTCAGGAATTGGACGTGAAACAGCTTTAGTTTTAGCTAAAAATGGATATAAATTAATTTTATGTGGGAGAAGAAAAGATCGCCTAGAGTCTTTGCAAAAGGAAATTTCGGTTGATTCCACCATTTTGATTTTTGATGTTCGTGATTTAGGCCAAGTGCAATCTTCTTTTGCTAGTTTGTCAAACGAGTGGAAAAATATAGATGTTTTAATTAATAATGCGGGTAATGCACATGGACTTTCACCTATTCAAGATGGTGACGTCGCCGATTGGGATGCGATGATGCATGGCAATGTCAATGGCTTATTATATGTGTCTAAATCAGTCATTCCATTCATGATTGCCCGTAAATGTGGTCATATTATCAATATTTCATCGATTGCAGGAAAACAAATTTATGCCAATGGCGCTGTTTATTGTGCCTCTAAGGCGGCGGTTGAGGTTTTATCCCAAGGCATGCGCATCGATCTTAATCCTTTTGGCATCAAAGTTTCTAATTTAGCCCCTGGAGCAGTTAATACTGAGTTTTCTGCGGTAAGATTCAAAGGTGATGTGGACAAAGCGGATGCGGTTTACGCGGGTTTTGAGCCGCTTGTGGCTAAGGATGTCGCTGAAGTTTTAAGATTTATGGTGATGGCACCCGCACATGTCAATTTATCAGACGTGACTTTATTGCCCACTGCGCAGGCTTCAGCTAATTTGATCAATCGCGTTTAAACTAAAGATTAATTTAAAAGATTAAACTCGCTGGCGTGTTGCTTCAAAAATAACAACCCCCGTGGCCACAGATACATTTAAACTACCCACTTGGCCACTTTGTGGAATGGCAGCTAATTCATCCGATTTACGAATTAATTCATCTGAAATTCCATCTTCTTCTGATCCTAAAATTACGGCTAATGGCACCGTAAAGTCGCAAGTGTAGATCGATGTTTTTGTTTTTTCTGTACAAGAGATAACTTTCAATCCGGAATTTTGAAGGAAGTCAACGGTTTGAATTAGGTTTTCTTCTTTACAAACGGGAATAAAATTCAAGGCGCCGGATGAGGTTTTCATGGCATCAGCATTAATCTGTGCCGCTCCGCGCGCTGGAATAACAATCGCATGTACACCTGCGCACTCGGCCGTTCTGGCGATCGCACCAAAATTACGAACGTCTGTAATTCGGTCTAAAATCAAAATTAAAGGCACTTGACCTTTTTCAAAGGTAGTCGCTATGACATTCTCCAATTTGGCATAGTGTATCGCCGAAACAAAAGCAATCGCTCCTTGATGATTTTTTCTTGTAATTCGATTTAACTTTTCTAAAGGAACTTTTTGAACTTGAACCCCTTTTTCTTTAGCCAAATCTAATATTTCAGTATTACCCAATTCTCTTTGGACTAATAATCGGTCTATTTCTTTCCCAGATCTCAAGGTTTCTAACACCGATTGTATTCCAAATACAATTTCTTTGTTATCTGTTTGAGGGGTCGTAAAATGCCTAAATGGTCTTTTAAATGGGGGTCTTGATTCGTTTTCTTCTGACACGTCGTTTGCTGAAATTTCCGACAAAGGTCGGCAATATTTTTTATAATTCTTTATGCTTGTCCAATTTCACATGAATCAGCCATTTTTCTAAAGGTTAAATTGATTCTAGTTCCTAGGACTTTTTTGCTTTTGGGTAAGGCATGCAGCCAAAATTCTTGTGTCTCTCCTCGCATATCCAATACGCTTCCAGAGTCAAGAATTAGATCAAATGTAAGGCCATGGGTTTTATGCTTAAATTGAAATTTTCTTGAGACTCCCAAGCTCACGGAGGCGATGCTGCTATTGGGTCGAATGCTTTTTTCGTTGTCACTGTGCCAACCCATTCCCTCAGATCCATTGTGGTAATAATTCAAAAGACAAGCATTGTATTCAGCACCGGTAATTTTTTCTACCCTTGATTTAATCTCAATCAAGGTAGGTGAAAAGGGTAATGCGGTCTTCGATTGGCCTGAATAGCGATATATGAATGGTTTTTCCGCATACCAAGCTACCTTTCGATCCGTGATATAGGTCTTTCCAAATAGCTTAACCACATCTTGCTGCCAAATTATTTCATTGGATAAATCATGGAAGTGCGCCTCAATTTCT
>CANIYB010000131.1 GCA_947471105.1 Cytophagaceae bacterium | reverse complement strand
GAACTGTATGCGTCTAATTATTTCGAACAATTATATCAATTTGCCGTAGATCTGATTAAAAAATCATTGGCCTATGTCGACGATTCTACCGCTGAACAAATAGCGGCACAAAAAGGAACTCCTACGAGTGCAGGAACAGAAAGCCCCTTTAGAAATAGATCAGTTGACGAAAATTTAACCTTATTTAAAGAAATGCGTGATGGCATTCATGCGGATGGGGCCAAAGTTTTGAGGGCAAAAATCGATATGGCGCATGCCAACATGCATATGCGGGATCCATTGATGTATCGCATTCGGCATATGGCACATCATCGAACAGGAAATGCCTGGTGCATTTATCCAATGTACGATTTTGCACATGGCCAAAGTGACTCCATTGAAGGGATTACCCATTCCATTTGTACCTTGGAATTTGATGTTCACAGACCTTTATATGATTGGTTTATAGATAAATTAACCATTTTCCCAACGCATCAGTACGAATTTGCCCGACTAAACTTATCTCATACGGTGATGAGTAAACGTAAGTTGTTGCAATTGGTCAATGAGAAAATTGTCAATGGTTGGGATGATCCCCGTATGCCTACTATTTCCGGCCTTAGAAGACGTGGATACACAGCTGCTTCCATTCGCAATTTTTGCGATCGAATAGGGGTGGCTAAACGAGATAATTTGATCGATTTAAGTTTATTGGAATTTTGTATCCGGGAAGATTTGAATAAATCGGCGGACCGAGTAATGGCCGTATTAGACCCTGTAGAGCTTGTAATTACAAATTATCCGGAGGGTCAAGTTGAGGAATTAGCCATTGAAAATAATCCTGAAGATCCTGAATCAGGTACTCGCTCAGTGCCTTTCTCTAAAAATCTGTACATCGAAAGAGATGATTTTATGTTGGATCCACCGAAGAAATTTTTCCGATTAGGACCCGATTTGATGGTCCGATTAAAAGGTGCTTACATCATTAAATGTGAATCTTTTGATTTGAATGAAGATGGAACTGTTAAGACCATTTATGCGACGCATTTTCCCAATAGCAAATCAGGTTCAGATACTTCAGAAATTCATGTGAAAGGAACTATTCATTGGGTTTCCATTCCGCATGCGGTCGAAGCAGAAATCAGATCTTTTGATCGATTACTCATTGTAGAAGATGCCTCTGAGCTTGGCGATGATTTCATGAAATTTATTAACCCTGAATCTGTCCAGATTACAGAGAAAGCTTTTGTGGAGCGAAGCTTACGTTCAGCGAATGTAAACAAAGCGGTCCAATTTATTAGAAAAGGATATTATTGCTTAGATCCAGATGCTAGTCCCGAAAAACTTGTATTCAATCGGACCGTTACCTTAAAAGATACTTGGGCCAAGGAACAAAATAAGTAATTATTTTTTGGCGAAAATAGAATCAACAAAAGCCGTTTTATTGAAGACTTGTAGATCTGATATTTTTTCACCTACGCCAATGTATTTAACTGGGATCTTGAATTGGTCTGAGATACCTATGACCACTCCGCCCTTGGCCGTTCCATCTAATTTGGTAATAGCTAAGGAAGTTACTTCGGTCACTTTTGTAAATTCTTGTGCCTGAATAAATGCATTTTGGCCTGTTGACCCATCTAATACCAGCATAACTTCATGTGGAGCCTCAGGGATGAATTTTTGGATGACACGTTTGATTTTACCCAACTCCGTCATCAGGTTGACTTTCGTATGTAAACGCCCAGCGGTGTCAATAATCACGATGTCCGCGTTCATTTCAACGGCCTGTTTCACCGTATCAAATGCCACTGCTGCTGGATCTGTATTCATTCCATGGTCAATGACCGGAATTCCTACACGCTCTCCCCATAATTTCAATTGGTCTACCGCCGCCGCCCTAAAAGTGTCGGCAGCACCCAAAACTACTTTTAACCCATTTTGGTGAAATTGAGATGCTAATTTCCCAATGGTCGTAGTTTTTCCAACGCCATTTACCCCCACCACCAAAATCACATAAGGTTTTTGTTTAGGTTCAGCAAATGCATTTTCTAAATCTGTCGATTGATTTTCTTCTAATAAACCGGCCACTTCCTCTCGAAGCACTTGGTCCAATTCTTCCGTAGACACGAAACGATCCCGCTCAATTCTACGCTCGATTCGTTCAATGATTTTTAACGTGGTCGCTACTCCCACATCTGAGGAAAGTAGGACTTCCTCTAACTCATCCAAAACTTCCTCATCGACTTTGGATTTTCCAAGAACCGCACGACTCATCTTGGTGATTAAGCCCGTTTTTGTCTTTTCTAATCCCTTGTCCAATGCAATGATTTCCTCTTGCTCTTGAACAGCGGGCTTCTTTTTTAAAAAATCGAATAGTCCCATGAGTATCTGTAGAAATTAAAAATCAATGAAAAATAAAAAAGTCCCTTCGAAAAAAGGGACTTTCATGTAGCCTAATTAATAAACCCAATAAATTGAAAAACTAGTTTTTCAACGCAGCATTTACTTCATCCTGAAGAACAATTTCTTCTCTGAATGTATACGCTCCTGTGGTTGGATTTTTAACCGCCTTTATGATTTTAGCGTACTTAACGCCTCCTTCTTTCTTTAGTGTTGCAACTACCTTCTTAGCCATAATTCCTGAATATTAAATCTATTTAATTTCTTTATGTAAAGTAACTTTCTTCAATACCGGATTGTATTTTTTCAATTCAATACGCGCCGTCGTGTTTTTACGATTCTTAGTTGTAATGTAACGAGACATCCCTGGTACGCCAGACTCTTTGTGCTCAGTGCATTCCAAAATTACTTGAATGCGATTTCCTTTCTTTGCCATAATTTGTAAATCATTTTTACGTCTCCTCTCGAAACGGAATGCAAAGGTAGAAGAATTATTTTTTTCAACAAACTCTTTTGGTAAAATATATATCAAAATAAATTCAACAACTTGATATTTGTATTAAAAAGATGAAAACGAGTTTTTTTTAAGCAATTCTTTCCGCATTTTTGTTTAATGAATTCCACTCAATACCAGTTTCATCCAGAAAATTTTAATTTATCTGATCCTAATCGGTATAAAGAAGATGATTTGAAGTCGGAAGAAATGCTCATTTCTTTGGGCCCTCAGCATCCATCCACACACGGAGTGCTGAGGTTGGAAGTTATTTCCGATGGCGAATGGGTGAAAGACGTGATTCCACATCTGGGATATTTGCACAGGTGTTTTGAAAAACATGCTGAATCGCTGCCTTTCAATCAAATTATCCCCTATGTTGATCGCCTTGATTACATGGCTTCCATGAATTCTGAACATGCGTATGTGATGGCGGTGGAAAAGATGATGGATTTGACGGGTAAAATGCCTAAGAGAGTCGAGTACATTCGCGTTTTAGTCGCGGAACTTAATCGCATTGCATCCCATTTTGTAGCCATTGGAACCTATGGCTTAGATATAGGCGCATATACTCCTTTTTTATGGTTGATGCGCGATCGAGAGCATATTCAGCGCTTATTGGAATGGTTATCTGGCGCTCGAATGCTCTATAATTATGTTTGGATTGGAGGTTTGTTTTATGATTTACCCATCGGTTTTGAAGAAAAGATAAAAGAATTTATCCCTGTTGTTAAAAATACCATTTCTGAGGTGGTCAAATTGGTCGAAGAAAATACGATTTTCATCAAAAGAACAGCAAATGTTGGGGCCTTGCCTTTAGACATTGCGATCAATTATGGTTGTACGGGCCCTGTTTTGCGAGGTTCTGGCTTGGCTTATGATTTACGTAAAGTGGATGCCTATTCGATTTATCCGGAGATTGATTTTGATATACCTATAGGATCAGGACACATGGGCCAAACAGGAGATTGCTGGGATCGCAACCACGTTCGCATACAGGAATGTTTAGAATCCATTAAGATTGTGGATCAATGTTTGGATAAGTTGATGGGTGAACATAAACGAACCAAAGACTTTAATCCGCAAGAATTTGTACCCAAAAAAATACGACCTTCCGCGATGGATGTTTATGTTAGAGCTGAAAATCCAAAAGGAGAATTGGGCTTTTTCATTCGGTCAGATGGTAAATCCGATATTCCTCAGCGAATGAAAGTAAGGGCTTGTTCGTTTCACCACCTTTCTGTCATTCCTTTGTTGGCAAAAGGAGCATATTTAGCAGATTTAGTTGCGATCATTGGATCTATGGATTTAGTGATGGGAGAAGTAGATAGATAATTATGGCAAAAGAATTTTTAAATGCCCTTGAGGCTGAAATTGGACAACAAGACATGGGGAAAAACCCCATAGAATTGTATGAACCTATTCAATATTTAATGAGTTTGGGCGGGAAAAGAATTCGTCCTGTGCTTTGTTTGTTAACTTATTCCTTGTTTAAGGATCAATGGCAAAAAGCTATTTCGCCTTCCTTGAGTCTTGAAATTTTCCACAATTTCACTTTGATGCATGATGACATTATGGATAAAGCGCCGCTCCGCAGAGGTAAGCAAACGGTCCATGAAAAGTGGAATGATAATATTGCGATTCTTTCGGGGGATGTGATGCTTGTAAATGCGTATCAATACTTGAATAAAATTAAGGACTTGAGTTTATCGGAGTTCCAATTTGCTTTGGAAAGATTCAATAAAACGGCAGCGGAGGTTTGTGAAGGCCAACAAATGGACATGAATTTTGAATCGCGTTCCCAAGTTTCAGTAGAGGAGTACATTGAAATGATTCGATTGAAGACTTCTGTTTTGATTGGTCTTTCAATGGAATTGGGAGCTATTTTGGCTCAGCAAACCAATCTGGTTTCCGATCAATTATATAAAATTGGGGAATTGATCGGGCTCGGTTTTCAGTTGAAGGACGACTTATTAGATGTCTACGGAGATCCAGAAAAATTTGGAAAGCAACCTGGCGGGGATATTTTAGCGAATAAAAAGACTTATTTATTGATACGGGCCCTGGAATTGGCTGAGGGAGAAAACAAAATTGAATTATCAAAATGGTTATCCACGGCTAACCCGATTCCTGAATTAAAAGTAAAGTCTGTGACGGCTATTTATACGAGTCTTGGTGTGAAAGAGGAAACAGAAGCTTTAGTGAAAAAGTACTTTGATGAGGCATTTGTGCAGATGTCGGCCTTGAATATTGGGGATGAAAAAAAGGTAGGTCTATTGAAATTCATGAGTGGGTTGGTGGATAGGGAAGTTTAATGTAATTTTATAGCGTTTAAATGGCTTCGTCAAGAAGCTTTTTCTTTTATGGGGGATACGATTTCAGTAAGTTTAATGATTATGGCTGTGACCGTTTTGGTCTCATTGGCTGCTTGGCAAAAGCCTGATTGGATGGAAATAATGACCATGAATCCTTACCTGATTGATCGTAAAAAACAATATTGGCGTTTTATCTCATCTGGATTTATTCATGCAGATTTTACCCATTTGTTTTTCAACTTGTTTTCATTTTATTTTTTTGGAACCCAATTGGAATACATATTCTCAGTTATTTTTCCCGGTATGGGCCCTGAAATGTTTGTTTTGTTTTACCTCCTGGGAATAGTAGTGGCTGATTTACCTACCTATTTCAAACAAAAAAATAATGCTTATTTCAATTCATTAGGAGCCTCTGGTGCGGTTTCTGCAGTCATTTTTGCTGGAATCATGTTTTTCCCTACTGAAAAAATTTACTTGTTTGGACTTTTAGGAATTCCAGGAATTATCTATGCCGGTTTATTTACTTGGTATTCGATCGAAATGGACCGAAGGGGAAAAGATTATGTCAATCATTCCGCGCATTTATACGGGGGATTATTTGGAATTTTATTTGTCTCGCTTACCTATCCGAAGGTTTGGATAACATTTATTGAACAAATCAAAGCGATGATATGGTAAAAAGAATCGCCATTTTGGGATCCACAGGATCGATTGGAACTCAAGCGTTAGAAGTCATTGATCAGCATCCTGCTATTTTTAAGGTGGAGGTATTGACTGCAATGAATCAGGCCGATTTACTTATATCACAAGCCATTCAATATAAGCCTTCTCATGTCGTCATTGGCGATGAGTCAAAATATGAATTAGTAAAAAATGCCCTTTCTGGGTTAAATATCAATGTGCTTGCAGGAGCAAAAAGTTTAGAGGAGGTTGTTACATTGAATTCTGTGGATATTGTTTTGACGGCATTAGTCGGTTATGCGGGTTTATTGCCCACCGTAAAAGCGATTCAAGCTGGCAAACCCATTGCCTTGGCTAATAAGGAAACTTTGGTCGTGGCTGGTGGACTCATTATGCCTCTTGCCAAAAAAATGGGAGTTCCCATTTTACCCGTTGACTCCGAACATTCTGCGATTTATCAATGTTTGATGGGAGAGTCTCATAATCCCATTGAAAAAATAATTTTAACAGCTTCAGGGGGACCTTTTAGAGGATTCACGAAAGACCAATTAGCGAACGTTACTCGGGCGCAAGCATTAAAACACCCTAATTGGACCATGGGGGCAAAAATCACCATAGATTCAGCCAGCTTAATGAATAAAGGCTTAGAAGTCATTGAAGCCGCTTGGCTTTTTGACGTGGAGGCGTCCCAAATAGAAGTCGTTGTTCATCCTCAATCGATCGTTCACTCCTTAGTTCAATTTGAAGATGGATCGATGAAGGCCCAACTAGGTTTACCGGATATGAAATTGCCTATTCAGTTTGCTTTAGGGTATCCCAATCGAATCAAATCTGATTTTCCAAGATTTGATTTTCGACATTATCCTTCTTTGACTTTTGAACAGGCGGATGTGGATACTTTTCGAAATTTAGGATTTGCTTTTAAGGCTTTAGACCAGGGAGGGAATATGGCCTGTATATTAAATGCGGCTAACGAAATAGCTGTTGGCGCATTTTTAAAAGAAGAAATTGGATTTTTGCAAATGTCGGATTTATTGGAACATTGCAT
>CANIYB010000130.1 GCA_947471105.1 Cytophagaceae bacterium | reverse complement strand
TCCAATTCCTCGAAACTTTGTTGGCGTATTGTACTCCATTCCTTTTCATCGCGAATTAGGCAATGCTTGATAATTTCAGCAAAGCCAGATTTTTTTTGTTGGATCGATAAGGTGTCAATGAATTTCGGGTCTATGAATACAGCTTTAGGCAATTGGAAAACGCCGATATGATTTTTAAGTCCGTGAAAGTCGATGCCTAATTTACCCCCTACACTCGCGTCCACCTGCGCTAATAATGTGGTCGGAATTTGAATGAAATCGATTCCTCTTTTGTAGGTGGAGGCACAAAAACCTCCCAAATCACCTATGACACCGCCACCTAAATTGACCAACAAGCTATGTCGGTCCATATTGGCCTTTGTCATTCGGTCCCAAACTTGCTCACAAGTAGTTAAATTCTTATGATGCTCCCCTGATTTAATCAGAATTTTAGTGAAATTCGAAGGCAACAAATCTTGGATGATCGGCAAACAATATTTGTTTGTAAATTCATCCACCAAAATAGCGATATGCGAATAATCGTTTTGGGCAAAAAAAGTGGCCAATGATTCAGAAATGGGAGCTATTTTAACAGTCATTTGGGTCGAAATTCTAATTATTATCAAAAATACCTAGAATTTATCAAATTGGGAGCATGAGAAACCTAATTTTGGTTTTGTTGTATGCATTTTCTTGCCTAATTTTGCTCCCGATTAGGTTGCATACTTAATTTATCATTATGAGAGAAATTCAATTTAGAGAAGCCTTGCGTGAAGCCATGCAAGAAGAAATGCGAACTGATTCAAGTGTTTTCCTTATAGGAGAAGAGGTGGCTGAATATAATGGGGCCTATAAAGTTTCCCAAGGGATGTTGGATGAGTTTGGTCCGGATCGTGTGATTGACACGCCAATTGCCGAATTGGGATTTGGAGGAATTTCAGTAGGTGCTGCTGCGAATGGATTAAGACCCATCGTAGAATTCATGACATTCAATTTTTCACTGGTTGCCATAGATCAAGTCATTAATTCGGCTTCAAAAATAATGTCCATGTCAGGTGGACAATATTCTTGCCCGATCGTTTTTAGAGGGCCGACGGGAAATGCGGGCCAATTGTCATCCCAACATTCATCTAATTTTGAAAATTGGTTTGCCAATACACCTGGTTTGAAAGTGGTTGTTCCATCCAATCCAGCAGATGCAAAAGGTTTGTTGAAAGCTTCTATTCGTGATAATGACCCGGTCATTTTTATGGAATCGGAAGTTATGTATGGAGATAAAGGATTAGTACCCGATGGAGAATATTTGATTCCAATCGGAAAAGCTAATATTGTGAAAGCGGGTAAAGACGTTACTCTAGTGACTTTCGGTAAAATGTTGTCTCGTGTGGTGATGCCTGCGGTAGAGGAGTTGGAGAAGCAAGGTATTTCCGTTGAGGTAATTGATTTGCGCAGTGTCCGCCCTATAGATTACTTAACCGTAGTAGAATCGGTTAAAAAAACCAATCGATGTGTAGTTGTGGAAGAAGCAAATCCTTTAGCAGCTATTTCTTCTGAAATTGCTTATCATTTACAACGATGGGCTTTTGATTTCTTAGATGCTCCTGTGATTCGTGTGAATTCACGTGACTTGCCTTTGCCTTATGCGCCTACATTAATCGAGGAAATTTTGCCAAGTGTAGAAAGAACGATTAAAGCAGTAAAACAAGTTTTATATAAATCTTAAGTATCGCATGTAATGCATTAAAAAACCCGAAGCAAATGCTTCGGGTTTTTTGTTTAAGAGAATATAAGATTTTGAAATCTATGTTTAAAGCACGTAGATAAATCTAGATCCATCGACGTCAATTCCCTCTAATTTAATTCGACCTCTTCTGGCTTCTAATAATTCGGTAGCTTCTTTAGGGCTATTTACGGCCTTATCGTTTATTTTAGTAATGATGGATCCTTTGGATAAGCCATACATTTCTAACCTTCCGTCTGCGGTTACTTCAACCACCTTAACCCCAGAACTCAATTTAAACTTTTCTTTATCGGCAGTACTTAAAGACCCGAATTTGGCGCCTAAGAACTCCGACTTATACGTTTCGCCGATGTCTCCTTTGAGAATGGATGTATTTCCTTCTTTATTCTTCAGGGTTACATTGAACTCTTTAATTTGACCATCGCGATTGACAGAAACATTTAGTGATTCACCGGGTCTCTTTCTGCCGACAATTTCCATGAGCTTGGCCGTCGATTTTGTATCCACTCCGTCAATCTTCATGATCACATCATTAATTTTAATGCCGGCATCTTTGGCTGCAGAGTTTTCCGCAAATCCACCTACATAGACTCCATCTTTTACTTTAAGATCTTTCTCATCTACTAATTTCGAGTTTACTTCCAGGATATTAACCCCAAGGAAACCTCTTTGGACATTGCCATACTTGATTAAATCACCTGAAACTTTTTTGACAATACTGACAGGAACTGCAAATGAGTACCCGGCAAATTGGCCCGTGCGTGAATAAATGGCAGTATTAATGCCGATTAACTCACCTTTTAGATTGACAAGTGCACCCCCCGAATTTCCTGGATTAACTGCGGCATCTGTTTGAATAAATGATTCTAATGGGTTGATGTCCCCATCGCGATCGATGATATTTTGACGACCTTTGGCAGATACAATCCCTGCCGTAACGGTTGATTCTAAGTTAAATGGATTCCCAACGGCTAATACCCACTCTCCAACTCTCAATGCGTCTGAATCTCCAAAAGTTAGGAAAGGAAGGCCACTTGCCTTAATTTGGATGACAGCTAAGTCGGATGAAGGGTCCGTCGAAATAACCTTACCTTTAAATTCTCTTTTATCATTTAAGATCACTGAAATTTCACTGGCTTCAGCTACTACGTGATTATTCGTGACAATATACCCGTCAGCGCTAATGATGACACCCGAGCCTGAAGCCTCTTGTTGCTGAGGTGCTTGTCTACGACCACCGCCTCCTCCTCCGCCAAATGGATCACCAAATCCGCCAAATAAATCGTCAAATGGACTAGAAAATTGCTGGCGCGATCTCTGTTCCATTTTAGTTTTAATGTGAACCACGGCAGGGGTTGTTTTTTCGGCTGCGTAAGTAAATTCCCCTGGATTTCCGGGGACATTGATGCTCGAGACCGTGTTTGTAAATGCAGAAGGAACTTCGCCTAATGTATTTTTTGAACCCAAATTAAATAATTGAAATGCGCCTAAAGAAATTCCACTGGATAAAAGCGCAATGACTACATAGGATTTTAATTGATTTTTCATTTATAAGGATCTTTTATTATTTGTGATTATGGTTTTTGAATGTGCGAATTTAACGTAAAAATGTACTCAATTGTTTAAGGTCTACAATTTTATTAACAAGTTTTAAGTTTTTATCTAACTCGTCTAGCAGTTTTATTTGCCAAATGATTTGGCTATTTTTGCCCTTTGAAAATATAAATGTAGCATGATATTAAGTGAGCAAGAATTATTGAGACGTCAAAAAAGACAGGAACTTATTGGCATGGGAATCGATCCCTATCCTGCGGCCGCATTTTTGGTCAGCCATTATTCTTCTCAGATTTTGGCCGAATATAAACCTGAATTGAATAATTTCCAAGAAGTTAGTTTAGCTGGCAGGTTAATGGGATTTCGCATTATGGGAAATGCTTCATTTGCTGAGTTACAAGATGCAAATGGGCGCATTCAGTTGTATTTTCGAAGAGATGATTTATGTCCGGGAGAGGATAAAACTTTATATAATACTGTTTTCAAACGCCTTCTGGATATAGGAGATATTATAGGTATTAAGGGGTATGCTTTTACGACCCAAGTAGGCGAGATATCGGTTCATGTGAGCGAATTTACTTTGCTATCCAAAGCGCTTAAGCCACTTCCCGTGGTGAAAGAAGCCGAAGGTCAGACCTATGATGCCTTTTCAGATCCTGAAATGAGGTATCGTCAGCGATATGTGGATTTAATTGTTAATCCTTCCATTAAAGATATTTTCGTCAAACGTGCTAAGATCATTTCGACGATGCGGACGATGTTTGATCAAAGAGGTTGGTTAGAGGTGGAAACTCCTGTTTTACAATCTGTTCATGGGGGAGCCTCGGCGAGACCCTTTAAAACGCATCATAATACGTTGGATATGCCTTTGTTTTTACGCATTGCCAATGAACTGTATTTGAAGCGTTTGATTGTTGGCGGATTTGATGGCGTCTATGAATTTGGAAAAATGTTTAGAAATGAGGGGATGGATAGAACCCATAACCCAGAATTTACCTCTTTAGAATTTTATGTGGCCTACAAAGATTACCATTGGATGATGAATTTGACCGAAGAAATTTTCGAAAAGGTCACGTTGACCTTACACGGCCAAACCAAGATTTCAGTGGGAGAAAATTTGGTTGAATTTGCTGGTCCATATCCTCGTTTAAGTATTTCAGAGGCTATTTTTAAATATTCTGGAGTGAATGTAGATGAGCTTTCTGAAGATGAATTAAGGGCAAAATGCATTTCTTTTGGGATGGAAGTGGATGCTCAAATGGGGAAAGGTAAATTGATCGATGAGCTTTTCGGTGAGAAAGTTGAGGCTAATTTAATTCAGCCCACCTTCATCATTGATTATCCTGTTGAAATGTCCCCATTAACTAAGAAACATAGATCGAAGGAGGGTTTAGTCGAACGCTTTGAACTATTTGTGAATGGTAAGGAAATAGCAAATGCCTATTCAGAATTAAATGATCCCATTGATCAAAAAGAGCGGTTTGAGGACCAACTGAAATTAGCTGAAAAAGGCGATGATGAGGCGATGGCCATGGATTATGATTTTATACGTTCCTTGGAGTATGCCATGCCACCCACGTCGGGCATAGGGATTGGAATAGACCGATTAACTATGTTGATGACGAATCAATCCTCGATCCAAGAGGTCTTGTTTTTCCCTCAAATGCGCCCGGAAACCATGAAAGAGGTTTCTTCGGATCAAGATTTTATCAGCGCAGGGGTACCTGAAATTTGGATTCCCGCATTACAGAAAATGGGAATTTTGACTTTGGATGCATTGAAAGAAGCAAATCCCAATAAAGTCTTCAATGATTTAGGTGGAATGAGAAAGAAATTGAAGATTGATTCTTCTATGCCTAGTAAAGAGGAAGTTACTGCTTGGATTTCCTGAAAGTTTCTAGCTTAATTTAACTCTAGGCCATTTGACTTTAAAAAGAGTTTTCAATTAGGTTGGTAAACCGAATCAAGTAAAATAAAAAAAGCCTTCATTTCTGAGGGCTTTTTTTTTCTCTTCAACTAGAGATCAATTTTGCAATCTTCAATAGGTAATCCTACATATATTGTTTAATCCTGATTTGCTCTAATCAAAAAAACGCAAGAAAATTAGATTTTCTTTACGTTGATAGCGTTTGCTCCACGCTTTCCATCAGTAACTTCATAAGATACTGAATCATTTTCGCGGATTGTAACACCTGTAAGGCCAGTTACGTGTACGAAAATGTCTTCACCTGTTTGATCATCAACGATGAATCCGAAACCTTTCGTCTCGTTGAAAAATTTTACTTTACCAGTTTGCATAAAAATAATGTTAAAAATATTAATACCCTCGAGAGATAAAATCATGTAAGCCGACAAACTTTAAATAGAATCAATAGCCTGGAAAATCAGAGGAGAAACTAGAGGAGAAAGTCGAAAATAATGATATGTTAAATCTTTTAAGTGGTCAAATGTATAAATAATTATATTGTATGCAAGAGAAATAAAAATATTTTTACATTTTTTTTAAGTTAAATATAAATATTATAATAATTTATATAATTAATTTGTTTTATGTATTTTGGACGATGTTATTTTGGGATCTTATTCATAATTTTATGATATAATTTAATCGATATGTATAAAATTAAATATTTCGTTGAAAATCAGGCATTTGGAGTATGTACTCGATTAGGTGAAAAGTTTAAAATTTCTACGAGTAGCATTCGATTGTATTTTATCTACACTTCTTTTTTAACCATGGGTTCTCCCATCATCATATATTTAATCCTTGCTTTTTGGATGAATATAAGGCGCTATCTTCGCCAAAGGAACAATCCTTCTGTTTGGGATATTTAAAATTTCAAATCTGAGAATTTCTTAATTTTTCTGAAAAAGTAATCCAAAACAATATTTCCTGGATAACTCACAATGTATTTTTCTTGTAAGCCAATTGGTAGATTCTGTTTGTTTTTGTGAAAGATTACATACTTATAGAAATAGAAATGCGCATGAACTACGGCTAAGAATTGCATCCATTGCATATTCACTAAAAAGCGTAATCCAGCGATACCGTCTAAAAGCATTCGTTTGAAGATTGTAGTGAATTTACGAGCTGGGTCTACGTTTTTGTAAAGTAAGATCAAGTTATTGCGGAAATTCAAATAAGTTTTAAAGGGGTTTCCTTGGGCTAAAGTCCCACCGCCTACGTGTAAGACTTGACTTTCTGCTACGGCAGCAATTTGATATCCGGCTCTTTGGAGGCGCCAACAAAGATCTATTTCCTCCATGTGAGCAAAAAAGTAATCATCTAAACCGCCGACTTTCCAAAAAAGCTCTGATTTGACCATTAGGCAGGCACCTGATGCCCAGTTCACAAATGAAGTTGGATATTGATTCTCATTTTTTTCCAAATGATCAAAGATTCTTCCTCGGCTAAATGGATAACCTAATCGATCCCAATATCCACCAGCGGCCCCTGCATATTCAAAATATTCAGGTTGTTGATAATCTAAAATATAAGGTTGAGCTGCAGCGCAAGTAGGATGCATCTCAAAGAAGCTCAATAATGGTTTTAACCAATTTTTTTGAGGTTTTATGTCTGAATTCATGAGTACAAAATACTCAGCATCAATTTGCTTTAGGGCAAAATTATATCCACCCGCATAACCAAGGTTGTTGGCCCATTGGATGATTGTAACCTCTGGAAATTTTTCTTCTACTAGCTTAACAGAATCATCTGTGGATCCATTG
>CANIYB010000129.1 GCA_947471105.1 Cytophagaceae bacterium | reverse complement strand
CCAAAGTTTTGCTGAACATTCATTCCACTTCTTTTTGAAAGCATAATGAAATTTTCACCACTCAAATACACTTGGGCATTATCCATTTTTAATTTACGAGCCAAGGTTTTTGGTAAATTATACGATAAGGTCACAGAACGCACATTCATATAACTTCCATCGATCAACCAACGGTCTGATGCAGCATCAAAATCCGAAGTTCGACCATTATCCATTCTAGGCACATTGGTTTTATCTCCCGGATTAACCCAACGGTTCAAGATGTCCACATGCTTTGCATTATGATATCCCGCACCCATTAAACCTGCATAGGCCGCATCATAAATTTTACCTCCTAATTGGTATACCATTAAAGCCGACAAAGTAAATCCTTTGTAACGGATTGAATTCGTTACGGATCCAGTTAAATCAGGAATAGATGTTCCATTGTACCAATATCTTGCATTCGCAATGTTGTTGGTTAACGTATCACCAGTAGGCGTAATTCTTGAATTAGAAGCTACATATGAAATCGCACGATACTCCGCAACTCCATTTTCTGGATTCACACCTTTGTACTCACGCAACCAATAATCATACAAGGAAGTACCTTCTTTTAACTTTTTAGTTCCATCGATGATCTCCTTACTTTCAGCAGGCATTTTGGTAATTTTATTTTCCAATTTGGTTGCATTGACATCAAAGTTCCAAACGAAGTCTTTCGTTCTTACTACATCTCCGCTCAACTGAATCTCAAATCCCTTGTTGTACATGGAACCAATGTTTCTTGTTTCCGTTTGTATACCCACCGATAATGGCAAAGGAACTGCAAAAATCAAATTGGTCGATTGGCGATCAAAATATTCAATGGAACCATTGATTCGGTTTTTAAATAATCCAAATTCCAAGGCCACATCAAAAGATGTATTTGTTTCCCATTCTAACGTTCTACTTCCTAAACTTGATTGTAGAATACCCGGCTCAGTTGCGTTATTCCAACCTAACGCATACAAAGGTTGCCAAGCATAATTACTAATTCCACCATCGTTACCTGTTTGGCCATAAGAAGCTCTTAATTTCATGTTGTCAATGAAAGTCAATTCCTTCATAAAATCTTCTTGATCCAAACGCCATGCCGCAGATGCTGAATAGAATGTACCCCAGCGCTTATCTTGGTAAAATTTAGAAGATCCATCGCGACGAGCTGAAAACGAAACAAAATATTTTGAATCATAGTCATAATTCACACGAGAGAAAAATCCTTCCACTCGGCGTAAATCATACTGAGAAGTTAAATTAGTGGTTGTCGTGAAATTGATCAACTCATAATTTCCATCCAAAATTTGTTGGCTTCGAGAACCATCCAAACTATTACTCACTAAATTATAATTCTCATGCCCCACTAAAGCATCCACATTGTGCTTGCCAAAAGAATGACTGTAATTTAACAATTGGGATAAGTTGTAATTGGTAATATTTTCAAACGTATTTTGCGCACGGCCTGCTGGCGCACCATCACCAATTTCTGGATTTCCAAAAACAACGGTGTTCGCATTCGTAATATCTAAACCAATCGTATTCGTGAATTTGAAATCTTTCAAGAATGTGATTTCAGCAAAACTACGACCTCCAAAAAGATTTCTTCTGAAGAAGTTCTCATTCAATTCTGTTTCAGCCACTACGTGACGGCCACCGTATTGAGGACGGTTAGATAAACCTAAAGCACTTAAATTTCCATAATCATACCTTGTTTTTCCATTTTCCAACTTCAAAAAGCTTCCTGGCTTGGCCGGATCATACGCATAGACTGGATAAATCGGCGCCATACCCCTTGTAAAGAAGAAAGGATTGACAAATGAAGTTCCTCCATCAGCCGTTGATTGATTCGAAGTGGTCATCGTAGTCGTCATATTGGCTCCCACTTTTAGCCAAGAATTCATTTGATTATTTACGTTTAAACGAGCTGTAAAACGATCATAATCCGATTTGATTTGATATCCCTTATCATTTAAATAAGAAACTGAAAAGAAATAATCAGACTTCCCATTCGATCCAGAGAAATTTGCACTCACCTCATCACGTACTCCTTGACGCATGATGGCATTCTCCCAATTCAAGTCATCTGCACTATAAATTAATTTGGCCGCTGGATTTAGTTTTCCATCGGTTCCCACTAAAGATGCGAACGGTACGTCATATACGTTATAGCCTGTACCAACGATTGCACCCAAACCAGCAGATGCTGTTGTATTGGCTGTTGCGATGGCCACCGGACTAGCCGCACGATACGCTAAGTTGTTTCGATTTGATTCCCACATTAATGGATAATAATCAGCAGCACCTACACGATCGTACTCAGGAAGCGCACGCGTGTTAAAACCTTTGGTGTATTTAATGTTGATTGAATTCTTCCCTTTGGTTCCTTTTTTCGTTGTCACCATGACCACACCATTCGCTGCACGAGCACCATACAAAGCAGTAGATGCCGCATCCTTTAAAACCGTTATGGTCTCAATATCATCATTATTTAAATTAGCGATACTCGCAGAAAAAGGAACTCCATCCACCACATATAAAGGCGAATTAGATGAAGAAATAGAACCAAAACCACGTATACGAACGTCAGGCGAAGATCCTGGTTGCCCCGATGTCGATGTAGTCGAAACCCCTGGCGCAATACCTTCTAATGCCTGACCTATATTGGTAATAGGCCTAACCGCTAATTTCTCTGCTCCAATTTTAGCAGAAGAACCTGTAAAAGATGACTTTTTAGCGGTACCAAATGTGGTCACAACCACCTCATCTAACGTTTCATTGGCAGCTACTAGTTGGACGTTAATCAATGATTTGTTACCTACTAATATCTCCTGATTTACATACCCTACATAAGTGAAAATTAATGAACTAGTAGGTCCTGCATTAATTTTAAATGAACCATTCACATCAGAATTCGTACCTCGACTCGTTCCTTTGATGGAAATAGTTACACCAACCAACGCCTCACCGGCATCATTGGTTACTTTTCCTGTAACCTGTCTTTCTTGGGCGTACATTGGACTCAATGCCGCAATCCAAAGAATCATCAATAACCGTAATTTTTTCTTCATAAATTGTTTTTTGAATGTTAATGAAAGAGTTAAAAAAACAAATATAAAAGACTTTTATTTATGATAGTAATACTATCATAATAATTTCTTTATAATTAGTTAAAATAAATTTCAAATCTTAACTCAAAAAAAACAAAAAGGTTTTAAAATTTTAAAAAAGCATGTTTGATTTTTTCACGTTTCCAAGTGTAGGTAATGTGAATGCGGCCATCGCGCGTTTGAATAATGGCAGGATAGGAGAATTCTTTCAATGGTGTATTTTCTAACTCACCCATTTTAGTCCAATGTGTCCCATCTTTTGACGTGGAAACCGCTAAAATCTCACGCTCCCCTTCCGTTTCTTTTGGCCTATTCCCAAGTGGATTATGCACCAAAACATGTAGACCACTTTTTAGGGTAATGGCATCAGAACCCGAGTTAGGATTTTTTAAATTCGTCTTTTGCAAAGGAGTCCAAGTATTTCCCTGGTCTGACGAATAGGCCTCCATAATAAAACCCGTATTGCTTCTGCAAAGTAATTTCATGCGGCCATCCTGTAGAAAAATCACACTAGGCTGAATGGCTGAAAACGTTTTGCCATCATTTAAGGCTTTCGTTTTTTTCCAAGTCCTGCCGCCATCTTTCGTCATTTCAAAATGCAATTTATCTCCAGAATCTTCCGAACTACTTGGACACAATAGCGTACCATCAGCTAACAAAAGTGGTTTGTTCTTTACTGGCCCCAAGATTCCTTTGGGTAATTTTTCGGCCGCAGACCAAGTTAGCCCCGCGTCTTTTGAACGCTTCAGCATCCCCCACCATTCGGATGGCTTAGAACCTACTTTATAAAATAAGATCAATTCGCCTTGCGGCATTTGGAATAGAACAGGGTTCCAACAAGGATACTGGACTTTTTTATTTTGAACCCCATCCGCTACTTGTACCGGTGGAGTCCAGCGACCCTGAATATTTCGACTTAACCAAATACCCACATCTTTATTGCCTTCATCACTGCCTGCAAAAAATGCAGAAACTAATCCCTTAGGGGTTTCCACAATCGTAGACGCATGACTAGAGGCAAAAGGTGCCTTGGTAAAAATGAACTCGGACGGTAGTAATTTTTGAGCACAAACACTCAAACTAAAAATCAAGCAAAATCCCAAAATAATTACCCTCATCCGATGCATAAAATTTATGATTTAAAAATACGATCCATTAAAATCCACTTCTCTCCATTTTTTGCCCACGGCAAGGGCTTTTGGAATTTCCACATCAACTCCTCCCATGCGGCAATTTTAGGATTAGTCGCATCAAAAGCCGCTTTCTTTTCAAAAGTAAACTCATCCACCGTTTCCAAAATCATGAACATCCGATTGCCCGTTCTAAATATTTCGATATTTAACACTCCCGCATCAATATCATGTTGGGTTACCTCGGGCCAAGCGTTGCCTTTGGCATGATAGTGCTCATATTCTTTAATTAATGCTGGATCATCTACGAGATCTAAAGCCAAACAAAATCGTTGCATACATTATTGATTAAAATACTGATTAAATGATTGTATCGTTTGGGTCGCCGCTGCCTCTGGATTAGGCCAAGCAAATGCCTCCGCAGAAACATAACCCGTGTAATTTATTTCGTTTAATACCTTGGCCACTTCCCTAAAATCTGAATGCCCATTTCCCACCGGACGCCTATTGCTATCCGCAAAATGCACATGGATAACCAAATCACCTGCCGCACTGATACTCGCCGCCATATCCGCCTCCTCGATATTCATGTGAAATAAATCGGCCAATAAACCCACGTGCTGTATTTGGCGCGATTTTAAAAATTGAACCCCATCGCCTAGCGTATTGATTAAATTAGTCTCATACCTATTTAAAGGCTCATAAATTAATTTTACTCCCAAAGATGCGGCATGCTTCCCTAATTGATTCAGTCCATCGGCCAGCCATTGCATCGCCTGTTCCCGTTCCACCCCCGCCACCACATTTCCTTGCATGGATCCAATAATCGCTGGCGCCCCAAAAGAGGCTCCAAAGGTGATCATCGACTCGATAAATTCCATGGCTTTTTTTCGTATGCTTGGATCCGGATCCGTTAAGGTCAATCCATGGATCACTTTTCCCGCACCGGTGCCTACAGCCGCCAAACTTAAATTATATTTTTCTAGAAGTGTTTTGGTTTCTGTCACATCAAGGGCGTCATCAGACGCAGTAAACAATTCCACCGCATCAAACCCCAAAGAAGAAGCATGTGCCAAACTTTGTTCTAAATTATTCCAATAAATCCATGGACCTGAGGTAATTTGAGGCACCAAAGCAATCGTTGCACAAGATTTTATCATCTTTTATCGGTCAAAATCAACCATTATTTTCGTTATGCCCTTCGCGTTAGCGGCCCAATCTGCCAAGGCAGCCCCCGCATCATCTAATGAAACTGTTTTTGAAATAACATCTTCCACAGGAAATTTTCCCGCCTCTAAATAGGCAATCACCTCCGGAAATTCATCCGTGCAATTCCGTGAACCTAAAATTTCTATTTCCTTTCGAACAAAAATACCGGTATTAAATTCCACGGCAGATTTGGCATAGCCTATGCAAACCACTCGGCCCGTATAAGCCACCTCATCCACTGCAGCCCGATACGTTGCCGCATTTCCCACGGCCTCAATAATCACATCAGGCCCATCGCCATTCGTGATCCGCGTCAATGCCTCATGCAAATCTTCCCGACTCGTATTAATGGTATGTGCGACGCCAATCTTTTTAGCAATGTCCATTTTGGAATCATCGATGTCTATGGCAATGACCTCAGCGCCCCTATTCACTGCAGAAGCAATGGCTCCCATTCCCACAATGCCACAACCGATCACCGCAACCCGATCTTGACTGCTCACTCGGCCACGAGCGGCCGCATGAAAACCCACGGTCAATGGTTCCACTAAGGCCAATTCTTTTAAACTAAGTTTCTCTGACGTAAATAAATCCTGCCAATGAATCGCGATGTATCGGGTCATCGCACCAGGCCGACGCACGCCCATCGTTTTATTATCCTGACATGCATTCCTGCGTCCCTTCCGACAAGAAATACATTTTCCACAATTCAAATAAGGGTACACCGTAACCTTATTACCTAATTTAAATGAATCAGGCACTTGACTTCCCATTGCCTCAATCGTCCCACCCACTTCATGGCCCAAGACATTGGGATATTCTTGCAATTCAAAAAGTCCTTTGAACCCGTTTAAATCGCCTCCACAAAAACCAACCATCCCTATTTTCAACAAAACCTCTTCAGGTCCTATGCTAGGCTTTTCAATTTCACGAATCTCGGTCTGGCCTATAGCCGTTAGAAATAAAGCTTTCATATGTTAAGAACGAGGTATATTATTTTCTGGCCGACCTTCGAACCACATTACATTTTTAACAGGCGCAATGACTGCGGCTAACTCATCTAAAATTCCTTCTGGGATTTTGAAATCTAAAGAAGCGATGTTTCGTTGGATAGAGGTCAGTCGGCACATCCCCACAATCGTAGTAGCAATATCGGGATGATCCATGGCATAACGCATCGCCACATCACTTAAACGCACTCCATATTTTTGACAGATGTCCAATAAAGCGGGTTGGATTGCCAACATCTCCTTCGGGGCATTATGCCATTCGGGAAGTGCCGCATCAGACAAAATCCGTTGCATCAGCGGAGCAGCATTCATCAAGCCAAACCCTTTTTCCTTAGACAAGGGCACTAATTCATCATTAATTTCATCCTGAAGCAAATTATAATGCGCCCAAGAAAGGACCGTGTCCAACTCCACTTGGCGCGCAATTTCAGCTAAATAGCGAACAGGCAAACCTGTAATTCCTATAAACCTAGCCTTACCCGAAGCTTTGATTTTTTCAATCACCGGCATCGCCTCATTTAAAATTTGCTCTTTGGTCACAAATTCAATG
>CANIYB010000128.1 GCA_947471105.1 Cytophagaceae bacterium | reverse complement strand
GATTCAAATTGGGTTTTAAAAAATGCAAATCAATGCCATTTTCTTTAAAAAAGCCTTTTTCATATAATTCTTGGCCATTAACCGCGTTAACATAACTAGATTCTCCTAACGATTTTGTGATTTCAATTAACCTTTCAGCGCGGCCTAGGTCATTAGAAACGGGTAATTCAGAGCTCTGGTAGAATTTTTTTTCTAAACCCAGGTAGGCCCAAGTGGCTTGAACACTTTCACTAGCTAAATCCGCCAAACTCTCAAATTTTCTATTCAAAACCTGATCGACTAATCCCCTGACCTCCGTATAATTTGGTGCTTTTTTGTAGGCAGAATCTAATTGATTCATGAATTTATTTGGAAACTCTTTCCCCCAAGAGACCGTTGATTCCCTGATCGTTTTGTTTTGACTTTGTTTTTCTAAGGGAATGGTAAATAAAAACTCATTTCCTTGCATTAAAATTCTATTCCGATTGATCCAGCCTTTTTTAATAAACATCACATCATCATAAAAGACAAAATGATCGACCGCTTGAACTAGTTGGAAATAGCCCAAATAAGGAAAAAAATAAGGTTGCATGATTGCTACCGCCATATTTTATTTTTCGCCAAATCCTGGCGCAGTTAAATCCACAATTTGGTCTGACTTCATTACGAGCACCCGCTCATTCTTAACGTCGGTCATATAACCTATCGCCGTGACATCGGCTATTTTCTCAACTTTCTCGAAATCCTTTTGAGATACGGTAAATACTAACTCATAATCTTCGCCCCCATTTAATGCCGCCGTTAATGGGCTTAGATTAAATTCTGTGGCCGACAAATACGTTTCGTCGTCAATAGGAATATTTTTCTCGAAAATCCTAGCACCTGTATCAGAGGCGTTACATAAATGAATAATTTCAGAGGCTAAACCGTCGGAGCAATCGATCATGGAAGTTGGCACCACCCCGATTTCACTTAATTCATGAATGATGTCAAATCGTGCCACAGGTTTTAATTGGCGCAACACCACATAACTTTTCCCATCCAATTCTGGCTGCATGGTTGGATTAGCTAGATACACTTGCTTCTCTCTTTCCAAAGATTGCAAACCCATCAGCGCTCCACCCAAATCTCCGGTCACACAAATCACATCATTGGGCTTAGCACCGGACCTTTTTGTGAGGTTCTTTGCGTCAACCAATCCTAATGCGGAAACCGAAATAATTAATCCTTGCGGAGATGCGGTGGTATCCCCACCCACTAAATCCACTTTATATTCCTCACAAGCCTGTTTTATGCCTGTATACAATTCCTCTACGGCCTCCACTGAAAAGCGATTACTTAAACCCAAACCTATGGATATTTGAGCGGGTTTAGCATTCATAGCGGCAATATCAGAAAGCGCCAAACTAACTATCTTAAAACCCAAATGGGGCAATGGAGAATAGGATAAATCAAAATGAACCCCTTCGATCAATAATTCAGTGGTGGAAACCACTTCCATTCCATTAGCATGTAGCGAAGAAGCATCATCACCAATACCGATGGTAGTCCAAGATTGATGAGATGAAAATGACTTAGCTAATCGCTCAATCAATCCAAATTCCCCAATACTTCCAATTTCCGTTCTTTTTTCCATATAATAAAAAAGAGCCGCCTTTTTACAGGCGGCTCCCATTAAAGCATTTTTTTTAGGGATTTACTAAAGTCAAAGCCACTTTTTTGTTGCTTGCCTTGATATAAGCTGTACTCGTTTCTAAGGCTAAGCTAGTAGCCGATGGAGTTCCACTGATGGTTAATTCTAACGTTCCATTGGTTCCTGATGGGGCACCTTCTGAACTTGTCAAACCTGTTAAACTCAATTTTTTATTATCTGAAGACAATGAATAACTGCCTGTAAATTTTTTACCATCAAACTCAGTCAAAGTAACGGACCCAGCGATGCTTAAATCCAATTTAAATTGTGAATAGCCAGCGACCAAATTAGTGGTCGCTCCTTTTGAATATTGAACAACTCCATCCCATGAAACAGAATTCGCCGACCACACTTTTTTAACTAAATCAGCTACCGTAGGGACTACTGGAGTAGGCGTAACGGGGGTTGGAGTTACTGGAGTTGGGTCACTTTTTGAACTACAAGCACCCAAAAATAGGGTTGCAAGAAAGCTTACAAATAAGATATACTGTTTCATAATATTAAAACTTATTTAATTCGTGTAAAATTAAAAATCTTTATTAAAAAAATGGTCTTTCAATGATTTTATTTAGCTTCGTGCTTGATATATTTTACTTTGGAAAATTCATTGCCCATTTATACTAAATCACAATTAGCTTTACGAAATGGCCAGGACAAACCCGAAATTTGGGTCGCCTTTGCTGGGAAGATTTATGATATGACAACGTCCAAGCTTTGGAAAAATGGCAAGCATTATGAGCATTGGGCCGGGCAAGATTTAACTGAGGAATTGGCTGATGCCCCGCATTCAGCTAAGGTATTTGAAAAATTCGAACCTATAGGCCAACTTAAATAACCGCCATGTTACTACTCATTGAAAGTGGCTCTACAAAAACAGAATGGAGGTTTATTGCCAAACCAGACGAAGCCTATGATTCATTTTTTTCAGCAGGCATAAACCCCTATTACCAGTCGGCCATTGAGATCATCACTTCGCAAGCTGAAGTCTCAACATGGATTATCGGCAAAAAAATAGAACAAATATACTATTACGGTACCGGCATCACGGGTGAGGATAAGGTACAAATCATCCGTGAATTTTTAAGCACGATCATTCAGGGGGCTAATATTCAAATTGAGAATGATTTGATGGCAGCGGCAAAAGCAAGCTGCGGGGATGAAAAAGGAATTGCCTGCATATTGGGCACGGGATCTAACTCAGGTTTTTTCGATGGTCAAAAAATAACGGAGCAAATTCCTCCTCTAGGATTTTGGTTAGGAGACGAAGGTAGCGGGGGGCATTTAGGTAAAAAGCTAGTGCTTAGCTATTTGCATCATGAAATGCCGGAAGAATTACGCACAAGTTTCATCGCTAGGTTTGGAGAATTGAATCGACTAGACGTTTTAGAAAAAGCTTATCGAGGCGAATTCCCCAACCGCTGGTTTGCTAGTTTTTCGAAATTTCTATTTCAGCATCGCAGAGAACCTTTTTGTTATCAATTAATCGAGCAGTCATTTCAGCAATTTTGCTCCTTGTATATTTTAAAATATACGCATGCACATGAATACCCAATTCATTTTACAGGTTCGGTCGCATTCTATTATTCCGATATTTTAAAAAGAGTTTTGAATGGCCACAAATTAAAATTAGGTCACATATCTGAAGCGCCCATGGCTGGTTTGACATTGTATCACAAAAATAAGCTTTGGCCAAAAACTAAATAAGAGTTGGATTTTTTCAAGAACAAGCAATAAATGAGGATATAATTTTTTAAATTGCGTTACGCCTTTGTACATCAACAAAATAAATTCGTCAATGACAACTAAAGTTAAATCCATTGGTACGAAACAAAAAGCATTAAAAATCAACTTAGATCTTAGTGTTTACGGATCCTTCGCTGAAATTGGGGCTGGACAGGATGTTGCAGCTAATTTTTTCAAAGCGGGAGGAGCATCAGGCACAATCGCCAAAACAATTTCCGCCTATGATATGGCATTTTCTGATGCCATTTATGGAGAAGAAGCATCAGGCAAATATGTATGTGAGACTCGGTTGATGAAAATGCTTAACCGCGAGTATAAATTATTGAATGTCCGTTTAACTGAATCAGCAGATGAAAAGAGGTTTTTTGCCTTTGCAGATACTGTTTCGGCACTGAATTATCAAAAAACAAATGAAAGCCATGGTTGGATAGGCCTTAGGTTTCAATTAAAACCCAATGGCGCTTTTAATGATGTAGTGATTCACGTGAATATGCTGGATAATGATAACATATTACAACAGCAAGCACTGGGGATCATTGGCGTAAATTTAATTTATGGCTGTTACACACATCATAACAACCCCGAGACGCTACTATTATCCTTGTTAGATGATTTATCGACAGACCGGATTGAAATCGATATGATTCGTTTTGAAGGTCCTGATTTTAAAGATGTGGACAATCGATTAATGTCTTTATACTTGGTTAAGCATGGATATGCACAAGCGGCTGTTTTCGGACCCGATGGAAATGTGATGCAGCCCTATGACGCACTTTCGAAAAAACATATAGTGGCGATTCGCGGTCGGTTTAGGCCGGTAACCAACATATTTCTAGATATGCTTAAAAAGGGAGTTAAGCAATTTGAAAATGAGGCAGATGTGGATGATGATAAAATTTGTATTTTATCTGAATTAACGCTGCGGAATTTAGAAGATGGGACAAATCAAATTGACGAAAAAGACTTTTTGGACCGAGTCGATATTTTATGTTCTTTAGGCCAAACGGTTTTGATTTCTAACTTCCACGAATATTTCAAATTGGTTGCCTATTTAAGTCAATTTACAAAACTACGTATGGCGCTCATCATGGGTATGCCAAATTTAGAATATATCTTTGACGAGAAGCATTATAAAGATTTGCCAGGAGGTATTATTAGTGCATTTGCCAGTTTATTTGGTCAAAAAATTAAGCTTTATTTATACCCTACTTTAAATGAGCAAGGGGAAATCATTCACTTAAATACATTCAAAACTGAGCCTCATTTAGCGGGGTTATTGACCTATTTAAAGGACAATGAGAAGTTAGAAGACATTCAAAAATACGACGAGAGATTGATGACCATACGAACGGACAACGTATTAGGCATGATTCAAAATGGCATGGGAGATTGGGAAAAAATGGTTCCTGCCTCCGTAGTTAAGCAAATAAAGGAAAATCATTTATTTGGGTATACCAACTAGCCTTTCTCTCAAAAAATCTCTAAGAAGCATTCGTTAACCAATCTTTGTTAGAAAAAACGCACAAACTGGTCAAATAAATAGCGGGAATCATGAGGTCCAGGAGACGCTTCAGGATGATGCTGAACCGAAAATGCTTTTCTACCATGTACCTGCAAGCCTTCCACCGTTTTATCATTTAAATTAACGTGGGTTAATTCGGCTCTTGAACTTGCCATCAATTCATCCATCATCACAGCAAATCCATGATTTTGTGAAGTTATCTCTGATAGCCCTGTAACTAAATTTTTCACAGGATGATTTAAGCCTCGATGGCCATTGTGCATTTTATATGTCTTTAAGCCACAAACTTGGGCTAAAATTTGATGTCCTAAGCAAATTCCAAAAACAGGTTTATCGCTTTCTAAAAAGCTAGAAACGGTTTCAACGGCATAAGGCATTACGGCTGGATCACCAGGGCCATTCGATACAAAATAGCCATCTGGGTTCCATTTTGAAATTTCGTCAAATGACGTTTTCGCTGGAAATACTTTTAGGTAACAACCCCGATCCGTCAGGTTAGATAATATGCTTCTTTTGACGCCTAAATCTAATACTGCCACGCGGTGAGGAGCGCCTTCATCTCCTAAAAAATAGGATTCTTGGGTACACACTTGCGAGGATAATTCAAGACCTTCCATGGAAGGAATTTTAGACAATTCCATTTTTAAGGTATCTAAATCAAAAATTTCAGAAGAAATCAAGCAGTTCATCACCCCTTTTGTCCGGATATGACGTACTAAAGCGCGAGTATCTATTCCCGAAATTCCAACGATTCCAGCCTTGGCTAAATAATCTTGAAGTGATCCATCAGAAGTGGCTCTTGAATGTACGCTAGCAAATTCATTACACACCATTCCGGCAATTTGGACTTGGTCTGATTCCGCTTCTCCCTCGCTAATAACTCCATAATTTCCAATATGAGCAGTGGTATTAATAATGACTTGGCCCGCATAAGAAGGGTCAGTATAAATTTCTTGGTACCCTGTCATTCCCGTGTTGAAGCAAATTTCTCCGCCATGGGTCCCAATTTTACCAAGTGCCTTACCGTGAAAAAGAGTGCCATCTTGTAAAAGTAAAACGGCTGGAGTGGATTCAGTGATTCTCATAAAATATGAACTATATAATTTTGATGCTAAAATACGTAAAAAAAGGGCTTCAACAAATGCTGAAGCCCTTCAAAAAAATGTAAGAGAAATTAAGCGTCTTCTCCTTTTTCTTCTGTTGACTCCTCCGTTGCAGGTGCGTCTGTTGGCTCTTCAGCTGCTGGAGCTTCTTCCTCAACAACTACTTCAGGAGCAACTTCAGCTACTTCTTCAGCGGCTACCTCAGTTTCAGCTGCAACTTCTGCAACCTCTTCTGCAGCTACTACTTCTTCTACTACCACTGCATCTTCAACCACTTCCGCAGAAGGTGTTTCAGCAACAGGTGCGGCAGCAATAGCTTCATTACCTTCTTCTTTCTTAGCTCCACCACGACGACTTCTACGCGTCTTACCTGCTTTTTCAGCAGATGCAGCTAACATAGTTTCGTTAAAGTCAACTAATTCGATGAAACAAATTTCGGCGTTATCACCTAATCTGTTTCCTAATTTAATAATTCGAGTATAACCTCCTGGGCGATTCGCTACCTTCTCAGAAACGATACCAAATAATTCCTTAACGGATTCTTTATTTTGCAAATAAGCGAAAACAACACGACGATTATTCGTCGAATCATCTTTTGATTTCGTAATTAAAGGTTCTACATATTTACGTAGTTCCTTTGCTTTCGCTACCGTAGTTTCGATACGCTTGTGCAAAATTAAAGAGGATGCCATATTGGATAATAAGGCTGCTCTGTGGGAAGCTGTTCTTCCTAAGTGATTGAATTTTTTACCGTGTCTCATTTTTGTATTTCGTAAGTTAAAAGCTCTTTCGAGCTGCGGTTAGTTCATTCACATGAATAAACCACCTATTACTTTGTTAATTAATCTTCATCTAATCGATATTTGGCAACATCCATTCCGAATGTCAATCCTTTTTCATCGATTAATTGTTCTAATTCAGTTAATGATTTTTTACCAAAATTGCGGAACTTCATCATATCTGAAATTTCTAATTTAGCTAATTCTCCTAGTGTACGAACATCTGCCGAT
>CANIYB010000127.1 GCA_947471105.1 Cytophagaceae bacterium | reverse complement strand
TAATGCGCAAAATGGAGGGATTATTCGCATTGTCTTTCATACCCAAAGAGACTCCATGAGCGTGATTGCCAAAATAATTGAAGAAAACAAAGGCTTAATTACGAGAAGTTATTTAACCAAGTCGACCAAAGAGGATCACGTTTGGCCAGAGTTGATTTTACAAATTCAAACAGACCAATTTTCTACCATTGTGAAAAGCTTAGAGCGACACGAAATTCATATTGAAAAGGCGTTCATGTTTGGTGACCAAGAAGAGGTAGACCAATCGCGCTTTGATTTATTGCTTAAATATTTAAATCCTTAAGCTTTGAATTTTCCATTAGCCATTCACGGAAAGGAGTTTTCGGCTGACATGAAGCCCGTGATGGAAAAATTATGGGCGGATATCTCATCGAAAAACGAAAAGATTCAAATCTCAGAAAGCTTTTTTGTTCACCTGAAAGAGCACGGATTCAAATTAGATGAATACCGAACCTATTCAACTGATCAAGGCCCAGAAAATGTTCAAATGGCTTGGAGTATTGGTGGAGATGGAACATTTTTAGAGACGTTAAGCCATGTGGGCGCTAAGGAAATACCCATTTTGGGAATTAACACAGGCCGATTAGGTTTCTTGGCCACGCTTTCTCCCGAAGAAGTTCCCCAAGCTTTGCAACATGTTTTATCAAACGAATATAGCATCGAGGATCGATGTTTAGTCTCGGTGGAAGCCGAAATAGATTTATTTCATGGCAAAGATTTTGGCCTAAATGAAGTAGGTATCATGAAGACAGATTCGTCTTCCATGATTCAAATCAAAACTTTTTTAGACGGCAATTTCTTGAATACGTATTGGGCTGACGGGATCATTGTATCCACAGCTACAGGATCTACGGGATATTCACTTTCCGTCGGAGGACCATTAGTCATTCCTACTTCGGATTCATTTATTATCGCGCCAATGAGCCCACATAATTTAAATGTGCGTCCCTTAATTGTATCCAGTGACTCGGTTCTGAAATTTGAGGTGAGCAGTCGAAGTAACAATTTCCTAATTTCCATCGATTCAAGATCTCGAGTAATCGATAGCAAAATATCCATTGAAGTCAAAAAGGCTGCATTTTCAGGCAAAATCGTCAAAATTCCTGGCGACGATTTTCTTCAAACACTCCGCAATAAATTGAATTGGGGATTGGATGTGAGGAATTAAAAATGTAGAGACGCGATACCTCGCGTCTAATTTGAATTTGCATAAATCATCATGTTAAAAAAATAGACGCGATTATCGCGTCTCTACAACAGACGTTTCAGTTCATTCAACTTCAGCAACGCCTCTATCGGTGAGAGCGTATTGACATCCAAGGCATTTAATTGATCCTGCACTTTTTGTAATCCCTCCGGAATTTCAGCACCAAATAAACTCATTTGGAAATTTGCTTTTGGCATCTCTTTTAAGCGTTCCACATGGTCATCCAACGAATGATCTTTTTCTAAATTTTGTAAAATTTCATGCGCTCTTAAGACTAATGAATTGGGCATACCGGCCATTTGGGCCACATGAATACCAAAACTATGCGCCGAGCCTCCCGGCAATAATTTGCGAAGAAAAACAATTTTATTGCCTACTTCTTTGACCGACACATGGTAATTTTTTATCCGAGGAAAGTCTTCGGCCAATTGGTTTAATTCATGGTAATGAGTGGCAAACAATGTCTTAGCGCTGTTTTTGGGATGATTATGTAGATGCTCGGCAATCGCCCAGGCCATGGAGACGCCATCGTAAGTAGATGTACCCCGACCGATTTCATCCAATAACACTAAAGACCGACTGGATAAATTATTTAAAATAGCAGCGGTCTCGGTCATCTCCACCATGAAGGTCGACTCCCCTTTGGACAAGTTATCCGAAGCACCCACCCGAGTAAATACCTTATCGACTAAACCGATATTAGCCGAATCTGCCGGTACGAAAGAACCCATTTGGGCCAACAAAACAATCAAAGCAGTCTGCCGCAAAAGTGCCGATTTTCCCGCCATATTAGGCCCGGTAATCATCATGATTTGCTGAGTTTCATGATCCAAAAACACATCATTGGGAACATAATCCTCCCCGGCAGCCAAAGACATTTCAATCACAGGATGTCTACCCGCAATAATCTCAATCGCATCCCCTTCATTTAATACAGGCCTTACATACTTATTTTTTTGAGCGACTACCGCAAAACTAGTCAACACATCTAAGGTAGCCAAGCCGGTCGCATTAATCTGAATGAGTTCCAAATACCCCAAAGCCTCCCGAACCAATTCATTAAAAATGCCCAACTCAATCGACGCGATTTTATCCTCCGCCGACAAAATCTTCTCCTCATAAATTTTCAACTCCTCCGTAATGTAGCGTTCCGCATTCACCAAAGTTTGCTTGCGAATCCAGTCGGCCGGCACGCGATCTTTATGCGCATGCGTCACTTCCAAATAATACCCAAAAACCCGATTATACGATATTTTCAAGGAACTAATGCCCGTACGTTCAATTTCTCGCTTCTGCATAGAAGCTAAATATTCCTTGCCATTGGAGGACAACAAATGTAATTCGTCCAGTTCCGGCAAATAGCCTGTTTTAATAATGCCGCCCTGATGAATCAACATAGGCGCATCTTCCCGCAAAGCCTCTTCTATTTTCTGAACCAGTTTAAGGCAAGGATTTAAATGGTCCGCCCATTTCGCCAAATAAGCAGAGGATTGATTCGCAAGCAATTCCTTAATCTCGGGGATTTGTTGGAGCGCCCGTTTCAATTGCAACAACTCCCGTGGATTGACCCGAGTGGCGGCCACTTTGGAAATCAAACGTTCCAAATCCCCCACTGGCTTCAATAAATGAACTAAAGAATCCAATAAATCGGAAGATGAAATAAGCCCAGCGACCCCTTCTTGGCGTTCATTAATGGCCTTCAACTCTTTTAATGGGAGGACCATCCACTTTCTCAACAAGCGAGCGCCCATGGGAGTGAGCGTTTGATCCATTAACTGAATCAGAGGCACACCACCCTCTTGAACTGAATGAATTAACTCCAAATTCCGAATGGTAAATCGGTCCAACCACACATATTTATCTTCCTCGATTCGCTGAATGGTAGAAATATGACCGACTTGATTATGCTCCGTCTCTGCCAAATAATGTAAAATTACCCCAGCAGCAATCACGCCCAGCGGCATATCTTCAATCCCAAAACCTTTTAAATTTTGAGTCTTAAAATGCTGGGTCATCAATGGATAAGCAAACTCATGGGTAAAAATCCATTCTTCCAACGTAAACGAGTGGAAGGCGTCACCAAAATGTTCTAAATATAGCGCACGGTATTTTTTGGGATATAAAATTTCAGAAGGCATGAAACTTTGTACCATCTTCTGAATGTAGGCCAAAGGTCCCTGAGAACACATAAATTCGCCCGTGGAAATATCTAAAAAAGCGAGTCCAAACAATGACTCTTTCTCCGAATAGGACAAAGCCGCCACATAGTTATTGCGCTTATGGTCAAGTACTTGGTCATTAAAAGAAACCCCAGGAGTCACTAACTCAGTCACCCCCCTTTTCACAATTCCTTTGGCGGAAGCCGGATCTTCTAATTGGTCGCAAATAGCCACTCGCTGGCCCGCGCGAACTAATTTAGGTAAGTATGTATCTAAGGAATGATGTGGAAAGCCCGCCAAATGATCATCTGCATTTCCATTATTTCGGCGCGTTAAAACGATCCCCAAAATCTTGGACGCTTTCACCGCATCTTCCCCAAAAGTCTCATAGAAATCCCCCACTCGAAACAATAATATTGCTCCAGGATATTTAGCCTTGATCTGATTAAACTGTCGGGACAACGGAGTTTCCCCTTTTTTCAAAGGTTCTTCCCCATTTTTTGTATTTTTTGCCAAAATAATTACGGGTAATGAAAGCAAAAATAACTCAAATTTTATACTTTTACCATTCTTTAAACCTATAGAAAAATAATGATCAATAATTCAATTTACATTCAATCACAACAAGAAGTTTTTGATGTAGTCATTGTGGGTTCAGGAGCAGGAGGAGGAATGGCTGCACATACATTAACAAAGGCTGGCGCTAAAGTTTGTGTGTTAGAGGCAGGCCAACCCTTTGATCCCGCTGACCCTAAGAACATCACCCAATTAAAATGGCCTTACGAATCCCCTCGCAGAGGAACTGGAACAACCAGAGCCTTCGGAGATTTTGATGCTGCTTATGGCGGCTGGGAAATAGACGGAGAACCATACACCCGTAAAAACGGCACTAAATTCGACTGGTTTCGTGCGCGGATGGTCGGAGGAAGAACGAATCACTGGGGACGTATTTCCTTGCGTTTTGGCCCGGATGATTTCAAAAGAAAAAGCATTGATGGCTTAGGAGATGACTGGCCGATTGGCTACGATGACATGAAGCCATTTTATGATAAAATAGATAAAATGTTAGGGGTTTTTGGGACCAACGAAGGACTTAGAAATGATCCAGATGGATTTTTCTTGCCGCCGCCTAAGCCTCGTTTACATGAATTGATGATCAAGAAGGCCAATAAGGCATTGGGAATTCCCACCTACCCTTCTCGCTTATCTATCCTAACAAAACCGATAAACAGCGAGCGTGGCTCATGTTTTTACTGTGCACAATGTAACCGTGGATGTTCCGCTTATGCTGACTTTTCATCTTCGTCGGTGTTAGTAAAACCAGCTATGGCTACCGGAAACTTAACTTTGTTGCCATTTGCGATGGCCAGAGAAGTAATGACCGATGCGGCTACAGGTTTAGCCACGGGCGTTTCTTATGTTCACACAGGTACTTTGCAAGAATATTCTGTGCGCGGAAAGATTGTGATGTTAGCTGCTTCGGCAGGTGAAACAGCCCGATTATTATTAAATTCAAAGAGTTCTCGTTTCCCGAATGGCATTGCAAATTCGAGTGGGGTGGTTGGTAAATACATCAACGATTCGACGGGTGCTTCACGTTCCGCCATCATTCCTAAATTATTTGACCGCAAGGTATATAATGAAGATGGGGTGGGTGGCTTGCACGTGTATACGCCTTGGTGGGGTGATAATAAAAAATTAGATTTCCCTCGTGGATACCACATTGAGTATGGTGGTGGAATGGGCATGCCGAGTTATGGTTTTGGCTGGGGAATTGAAGGATTAAATGGGAAAGAAAACTATACCAGAGATGGACTTCGCAAAGCAGCCGGAGGATACGGAGCGACTTTGAAGGAAGATTATCGCCGTTATTATGGCTCTTATGTAGGTTTTGCTGGACGTGGAGAACCTGTGCCAAGAGAAGATAATTATTGTGAAATCGATCCAAATGTTGTGGATAAATACGGTATACCGGTCGTTCGCTTTAACTACAAATGGAGTGATTACGAGATCAAGCAAGCGAAACACATGCAAGATACCTTTGAACAAATCATTCAGGAAATGGGTGGTGAGGCCTTAGGTAAAAAACCGGGCGCGGATACTAATTATGGTTTGGCCGATCCGGGTAGAATTATCCACGAAGTGGGAACAGCCCGAATGGGAAATAATTCGAGCACCTCCGTTGTTAATTCAAATTGCCAAGCGCATGATGTGAAGAATTTATTTTTAGCAGATTCCTCTCCATTTGTATCGCAAGGGGATAAAAATGCGACGTGGACCATTTTAGCCTTATCGCTTAGAACTTCAGAATATATTATAGACCAAAGAAAAAAAGCCAATTTATAAGATGAAAAGAAGAGATTATTTAAAAAATATCGGTTTAAGTTCCTTAGGATTAGCCGTTTTAAATCCGGATGCAAGAGCGATGGAGCAATTGGAAAATGCCAATGGCGTTCCTAAAGCCGCAGCCTTAAAAATTCCGGGTGGAAGAACCAAAGATGAGGCAGAAAGAGATGCTAAATTAATGGCAGAAGTGTTTTTAAATAAACACGAATTAGATACCATTACCATCCTTTCGGACATCATCATTCCGGCAGATAAAAAATCAGGAAGTGCGTCACAGTCGGGCGTAACAGGATTCATCGAGTTTATTGTCAAAGATAAGCCAGAGTTCAAAACTCCTGTTCGTGGGGGATTGAGGTGGATAGATAGCGAATCGAATCGTCGCTTTTCCAAGTTGTTTACGCAGATCACACCCGCTCAGCGAATCAATATCGTAGATGATATTGCTTATCCTGAAAAGGCAAAAAAGGAATTCTCACAAGGGGTTAGCTTTTTTACGTTGATGCGTAATTTAACAGCGACTGGATTTTATACCTCTAGAATTGGTATTGATGATTTAGGTTACAAAGGAAATACACCCAATGAATGGAAAGGTGTTCCAGCAGATGTATTAAAACAATATGGTTTGAGTTATGATGACTAATTCTTCGGAAAGAGTCATTATTCCTACCATTTTCAAACATATTCCTCAACTCGTGGCGGGTGTTAGCACTCGCCACGGAGGAAAAAGTACACAGGCGTATCAGTCGCTGAATTTAGGCCTACATACGGATGATCATCCGGACATGGTCCAGCAAAATCTTTCTCTTTTTTGTCGTGATTTAGGTATTTCACCTCAGGCGCTTGCGCGGTCCTATCAGATTCACGGGGATGTTATTTGGGAAACCAAAGAATCGGGATATACCTCAGGATACGATGCTATCATCGCACATGCACCGGGTATTTTTGCGGGAGTCGGCATAGCGGATTGTTGCCCTATATTACTGGCCGACCCTGTACGTGGCTGTACAGCTGCGATTCATGCAGGCTGGAAAGGAACTGTCGCTCAAATCGTTTCCAAAACTGCCTCCACGATGATTTTACAAGGTTCTCATCCCGCTGACATCCTGGCCTATATTGGACCTTGCATTAGCCTAACCCATTTTGAAGTGGGGGATGAAGTGGCAGAACAGTTTGAGTTTAAAGAGATGCGTGCTGAACGCTGGCATGTGGATTTAAAAGCGACCAATGAATTGCAGTTACGGGCCTTAGGAATATCTCAAATTGAAATTTCGGAATATTGCACGATCGAAAACAATGATCTTTTCTTTTCCCATCGCAAGGAAAAAGGAG
>CANIYB010000126.1 GCA_947471105.1 Cytophagaceae bacterium | reverse complement strand
CCAATTGGTTTTGAGTACCAGGAGCGTTTGTCGCATCCATCGGGAAAGAGAATATAGATTCAGATGTAGTATAAGGGGCATTAAACACCGCAGAAACATCTGCTTGTAATGCATGTGCTACACGAGCAGTACCTCTAAAGGGTGCAGCCGCAGAAACAATTTTATTCGCTTCTGTGATTACTCCAGCATAATCTGCTTTGGCCAACAATACTCTTGTCTTTAAAGCGATTGCTGAATTCTTATGTGCACGAGTTGTGTTTAACAATGCAGACGAATAAGTATCTGGCAACTCAGCCTCAGCTTCATTTAAATCTTTTAAAATTTGATCATAAATCTGAGCTACTGAACTACGAGCTAATGCATTGTTTGCAGAAGAAGTCTCTCCTTTTAACCGCAATGGCAAACCAGCAGAAGCACCCTTATCCAAAATATATGGCTTAGCAAAATACTGAACCAAAGAGAAATAAGTTAACGCACGCAAGAACTTAGCCTCTCCTCTGTAATTGGCAGCTAAAGCAGCTGGAACTACGGTAGAATTTGCAGCTAAACCTTCTAAGAACAAGTTTGCTCTGTTGATCGTCGAATATCCCACCACCCAGAAGTTGGCCAAATAAGAATCCGATGGATCTTGGTTTCCTTGGTAAGTAGAATATCCAGTCACCGAGTTAGTCGTACGGTTAACCCAATCTTCTCCACGGATATCGTTATATATTAAATACCGACCTCCAAATAAACTTCCCGATTTAGCTGAACCATAAAGTCCATTAACCTGGGATAAAACACGAGCAGGCGTATTGAATACCGTCGCATCAGACAAATCTAATTCAGGAACTGCGTTCAAGAATTCCTTATTACAAGAAGAAACCGTCATCGCTAGGGCGATTGACAAGATTCCAATTTTGTTTGTGAATAATTTCATTTCGTATATCCTTTAAAATTATAAACCTATATTAAGACCAATTGTAAATGCTCTTGATTGAGGAATTGAGTTACGCTCAATACCTGAAGCCAAGTTTGTATCTCCATTGGTTGAGATTTCTGGGTCAACACCCGCATATTCTGTCCATAAAAAAGCATTATTAGCTTGTGCATATACACGAAGGTTAGTAATACCCAATTTAGTCAAGTTGGCCGGAATCTTATATCCCAAAGTTGCGGTTTGCAAACGAATAAAATCTCCCTTTTGAATATTGGCATCAATTAAGAAAGATGAACCATTCGAAACGTTATCCCCATAAACAGCGCGAGGGATATCTGTTATTTGACCTGGAGTAGTCCAAGAATTTAAAACATCCACTGAATTATTCCATACACGTTGGTCACGTAAACCAGCTTGAGATCCATTGTAAATCAAGTTTCCTCCTGAAAATGTAAAGTTTAAACCTAAGTCAAACCCAGCATAACGGAAAGTGTTATTAAATCCACCGTAGTAAGTAGGCATAGTGTTACCTAAGATTTGTTGCTCAGATGAAGGGGAAACAGTAGGAGTTCCGTCCAATAAAGTCCAAGCATTAGCACCACCTAAATGCAAGTATTGTACTTTAACACCATCTTTTCTAATATAAATACGACGACCGTTGGCAGGATTAACACCCCCCGTCTTCACTCCGTAAATTTGAGCAGCTGAATAACCTACTTTCGTAATTGAAGTAGTCTCCAAACCAGATGTTGCCGTTAAAATAGGCGTATTCGCATCCACTAAGGAAGTAACCATGTTTTCATTGGTTGAAAAGTTGACATTCGTAGTCCAAGTGAATCCACCATTATTAATTGGCGTAGCCGTAATAGCTAATTCATATCCTCGGTTATACATTGAACCTACGTTGGCCAAAATTGAGTTCCCCGGAATACCTTTAGAAGGTGCTTGTGGAACGTTCAAAATCAAGTTATTGATATCCTTGTTGTAATAGTTGGCCTCCAACGTAATACGGTCATTAAGGAAACTCACATCAATACCATAATTGTACTGCTCACTAGTCTCCCATTTCAAATCCTTGTTTCCTGCTTGGTTAAACGCCAATGTGGGCGCCGCACCATATAAACCAGAACCAAAAGTAGAATAAGAACCATAGGCGTTAGGAACGTTACCGTTACCTACTTTACCCCATGAAGCCTTTAAACGAAGGTTAGAAATTTTATTTCCTAGGCTCATGTTTTTGAAGAATTTCTCTTCAGATACGGTCCAACCGGCAGATACTCCACCAAAATCACCCCAACGATTATCCGCAGAAAGGGCTGAGTTACCATCACGACGGTAATTTCCACTTAAGAAATATTTACCTGCATAGTTATAACTAACGCTTCCTAAATAAGCCTCATAAGCCACTTGGTAAATTCCATTACCAGCAGCTAAGTTTGTTCCATAATTTCCTTGGAAATCAGTGAAGAAAAAGTCAGCTAAACCTTGACGTTGAGCACCCCAGTTTAACACACGCGTTTTTTGCGAGTCTGAACCTAATACTGCTGAGATGTTGTGGTTATCGCCCAACTTCACATTATACTGTAACGTGTTAATCAAGTTCCAGTTGTCAGAACGAGCCGTATTGTTATAAGCATCACCAGCCGCAGACTGACCGTCTCCATTATAAGGATTAAAGAAACGAACATTCTCAGTGTTCCTGCGATCCCATGAATAGCTAATTTTATATGTTAAGCCGTCAATGATTTTTACTTCAGCTCCTAAATTTGCGATTAAACGCGTATTTTCAGAAGTAATCTTATCTAAATCACGAACAACCGCTGGATTAGGAAACTGAGCGGGAAGTAAGTTGTTCATACGACCTAATGTGTTGTTCTCCAAGTTATAATTGCCATCGGGTAAATACGCTGGCAAGTTAGGCACTTGAGCCACCGCAATACGACCTAATCCTGAAGTATTAAATGCTCCACCAGGATTTGATCCTGACATAGGTGCCTTATTATATGTATTTGAATAATTGAAATTCGTAGTAAACTTCAACCAATTAGTTGCTTGGTGATCCATATTAAAACGACCAGAACGACGTTGGAAGCTATTGCTACGTAAAAAACCATCTTGATCAGAATACCCTGCTGAGAAGTAATAAGAAGTCTTATCAGTACCACCCGTAATCGTCATATTATGATTTTGAGAAACGGCTGTTTGATAAACTACCTTATACCAATCTGTGTCGATTAAAGATCCATCAGGATTATAATTTGGCAAGAAGGATTGGTTCGCTGAGTTTCTCTGTGTTGCTGTTACCGCATTTGGATTTAATAATAAAGCATTACCAATCGCCATGTTTTTATGATACATATATTGCTCAGCGTTTAACACATCTGGCAAACGAACAGCGTTACTTACACCTGCCCAAGAATCAATCGATACTTTCGCTTTACCTGATTTTCCACGCTTCGTAGTAATCAATAAAACTCCAGCACCAGCACGAGAACCATAAATAGCCGCTGATGCAGCATCTTTCAATACGTCAATTGACTCAATATCGGATGGATTAATATCCGCCAAAGGGTTATTGGTCGTCGAGTTAGCTGAAACGTTATCCGTAGAAATAGGTATCCCGTCAATAACGACTAAAGGAAATGAGCTCAGTGACAATGAACTTAAACCACGTACACGAATCACAGGAGGGTTATTCAACAAACCGTTAGGCTGTGTGATGTTCACACCTGCTGCTTGACCCGTTAACCCTTGTGAAAAACTTTGTACGGGACGCTCGGCAATAGCACCTGCTTTAATAGTAGAGGCTGCACCCGTAAATTCAACACGCTTTTTGGTGCCATAACCTACCACGACCACTTCAGAAAGTTGGGTATTGTCAACCACTAATTTTACGTCGACCACTGAACGGTTGCCAACCGTGATCGTTTGAGTATTATAGCCTACAAAGCTAAAAACCAATGAAGCTCCTTCACCCACAGAAATGGAATAAGAACCATCTACGCTAGAAGTTGTTCCTTTGCTGGAACCCTTCGCGCTAATACTGACACCAGGTAATCCGCCACCATCTTCTGAAGAAGTGACCTTTCCTGTTACTGTTCTGTTTTGAGCAAATAACGAGCTAACACTAGCTGCTACTAAAACCCAAATTAGTAAGAGTTTTTTCATGTTTGTTTATTTAAATGAATGTTAAGAGCAAAATTAAAAAATTATATTTTGTTAATCTGACTTTTTTGCAAATTAAATTTACTTTTAGTAATGAAAGCATTACTATAGTAGAAATTTATAGCGTAAAAGTGATAAAAACGAAATAAAAAATAATTAATTAATTTTTTGTCAGGTTGATAACCAATTAAGCAGACAAATTGTTTACATATACGTAATATGTGATAATGGAAAAATGCAAAAAGGCGACCCAATCGAGTCGCCTTTTTACAAAATTCAAATTTTGCTAATGAATAGCAATCAATAAATTAATACTATTTCTTATCCCAGAATAATTTGGTCGTTACTACGTCACCACCAATGGCAGAAGAAGCTGCTGTATAATTAGCGCCGTTCAACGTTTGCTCATTTTGTGGATAGCTTAAACGAGTTGGGAAACCTGATTTAGCACCTATCGGAGTAGCAATGATAGGTTGGTCTAAACGACGAATCTCTACCCAACCTTCATAAGGTCTGTTGTAAAGAGCGATCCATTTTTGAGTACCTATTTTTTGCTTCCAATCTCCAGCAGCAGTAGCATAAGCTACTTCAGGCTGAGCTAAATAAGCAGCTGCATCAGCAGCCGTTCCACCCCAATACAAGATTGAAGAAGTAATCGCATTATTGTAATGAGATTCCGCAGTACCCGAGATATTAAAACCTCTTTCTTTTGCTTCAGCGCGTAAAAATTCAGTTTCTGTATAATCTGCTAATACATAAGGATCAGCCGCGTCAATCACCTTAGCTCCTGCGCGAGAGAAATTCACAAAAGTATTTGCTTTTCCTACGATACCACCGGCATAATTACCTGCATTATTTTTTGAGAAAAACTTACCCGTACGTGGATCATTCCAGCCTAATAATTTATCCATCAAATCCTTCGCAGCAATATAATCCTGACGACCACCTAACACGATATCCGTATATAATGGATTTTGATTAGGAGAAGCAGCTAAATAAGCAAATAAGCCATTGTCAGCAGAAGCTGAAATCGCACCTGCATCAGAAGATTCAGCAGCAGTCTTAGCAGCAGTTGCATCTGCGTCTACTAAAACCATACCTAATTTAAAACGCAACGTGTTAGCAAATTTCACCCACTTAGAAATACTACCTTTATAAACTAAATCTTCACCTGAAGCATATCCAGCAGCTGAAGTATTTAATTTAGTAATATCTGCATTTAAACGAGCTAATAAATCAGCTGAAACCGTTTTTGCATCATCATACACAGGAAATAATTTAGCAGCATCCAAAGACTCTTTGTAAGGGATATTACCAAAAGTATTCACTAAAATACTGTAGGTATACACTTCCATAATGTCATTGATCGCTAATTTATTAGCCTTCTCACCCGCACTTAAGGTAGCATCCGCAGTGATTAACTTTGTCGACTCACGTAAATCCGTAATTACATCACGGTACATGGTTGTCCAAAATCCTTGAGGAATATTACGTGTATTGAAGTCATATTGAGCTTCATCTTGATAAACTGCCATCGCCCAGTGGCTAACAGTAAAACGGAACACATTGGTGTTCACACTCGCAGATGCTAAAGTTCCCGAAAGGGTCTTAACAGCATTTGAAAACAAGGTCGGCGCAGGAACTGCTGCAGGCCTTTTGGTCTCAGTATTCAGAGACGATATATCATCTGTACAAGCACCTGCTAAAAGCAAAAGTGGTACAAAAATTAAGAGTATTCTTTTCATCTTGATCAAAATTAAGAATGATTAAAACAATAATTTAATGTTAAATCCGATCGAACGAGTAGTAGGATATGCTCCAGACTGATTTCCTTGAACATTACCTGCAGATAAATTCTCTTCAGGATCAGCATAAGGAACAGATTTGTCAATAATCCAAAGATTACGTCCAAAGATCGAAACATCCACACCTTTCACTCCGCCTAATTGGCGAACGATCGATTTAGGTAAAGAGTAAACTAAATTAGCTTCTCTTAATTTTACAAAACCAGCATCATACACAAATGCATGTGCAGGGTTGTAAGCATATCCATAAGTTCCATACTCATTCTCAACACGGATTGTGTTTTTCGAACCATCAGCTAAAACACCTGGCATAATCACACCACCACCTTCAGCGATTGTTGAACGAGAAGGATTTCCTTTGTCATTAAGCAATGCTGACTCCGGCATAACACCTGTAGCAGCCCCATAATATTGATCCAAAGAGAATACACTTCCACCTTTCTTAATGTCAATCAAGAAATTAAATGTTAAGTTTTTATAACGTAATGAGTTATTAATACCACCGATCCAATCAGGATTTACATTACCAATGATGTTGGTCGTTGTCGTCGTAATGTCATAACGTCCATTCGATTTAACTAATTTCTCGCCATTCACAAACTTCCAAGTCTTTCCTTTTAACACGCCATATGGCTCGCCAACAGAAGCATTTAAACTAACACCCCCTTGGAAAGAAGCAATTTGTAAGTTTTTGCTATCATTATACAAGCTTAAAACTAAACTGCGGTTTCTTGTAAAGTTCACATTCACGTTCCAAGAAAAATCAGCTGTTTTAATTGGATTTGCATATAAGCTTAATTCAAGACCCTTGTTTTCAATATTACCTGCATTTACATAAGCAGAAGTAAATCCTGTTGCTGCCGAAACGGAAGCTGGCATGATTTGATCCATTGTATTTGTTTCGTAATAAGTCAAGTCAAATCCTAAACGATTTTGCATGAAAGCCATTTCAACTCCAATTTCCTTCGACTGAGTTTGCTCAGGCTTCAAGAATGGATTGTTTTGAGTACTAGGTACAGAGAACAAGATGGTTGATCCATAAGGATCTGGTTTATCATATACGTTCTTAATGGCTCCCCATGGTGCATCATTACCTACAGTCGCATAATTCATACGAAGTTTTCCAGAAGTTAACCAAGGAAGATCTTCAATATGATGAGAGAATAACCAACTCGCTGAACCTGCATAAT
>CANIYB010000125.1 GCA_947471105.1 Cytophagaceae bacterium | reverse complement strand
CTCCCTCTGAAAATTTTCTTTAAATTAGTTCCCATTCAAACCAAAGCTTTTGCCCCATACATATTAATTAAGGCTGAAAAATAAATGAATCCAAAAGCACTCAAGGTTGTCATGCTTTCATACCATAACCAAAATGGGGGTGCGGGAATTGCTTGCGGTAGATTGGCCGTTGCCCTAAAAAATGTAGGTCATCAGATTACTTATTTAGTGCAGGAAAAATCAGGAGATGATGCTGCTATTTCAATCAATGATTCCTGGATAAAAAAAGGCATCGCTTGGCTTCGATTTATTTTAGAAAGGCTTTATTTCCTTCCGCATGAAAAAGATAAATCGATCCGATTTTTATTCAACCCGGGGGTTTTTGGACAAAATTTATCCCAACATCCTTCCATAAAATCTGCTGACATCATTCACATGCACTGGATGAACTTTGGGTTTATGGGAATTTCAGATATTTCGGAGCTATTAAAGTTAGGTAAACCTGTGATTTGGACATTGCACGATATGTGGGCATTTACGGGCGGATGCCATCATAGTGGCGACTGCAACCGATTTGAAATAAATTGCGGCCAATGTAAATTTGTGAAACAGCCAGAACACTGGGATTTATCACATAAATTATGGGCCAAAAAAGCGGTGGAATTTGACTCAACGAATTTGAAAATAATTACTTGCAGCCATTGGTTAAAAGAAAAAGCAGCAGCAAGTACGATTTTATACCCCAGAGAAATTGTAGCGATTCCTAATGCCATCGACACTCAAGTATTCAAACCGGGAAACAAAGAACAGGCAAGGAAAAAATTGGGTTTAGATCCTCAAAAAACGTATTTATTGTTTGTGGCCATGCGGGTGAATGCGCCGGCAAAAGGCTTTGATTATTTGAGCAAAGCGCTGGATGTGTGGACACAAGACAATCCTAATCGTATCGCCCAAACAGAACTATTGATCGTTGGCGGACTGACGGATTCCGAAATTATCCATTCATTGCCGTTAAAGGTAAACGCGATGGGGCATGTATCCGATCCCTATAAAATGATTGATATCTACCATGCCGCTGATCTATTCATTACTCCTTCTTTAGAGGAAAATTTACCCAATACCATTATGGAGGCGATGGCCTGTGGGACACCTAGCATCGGGTTTAATACGGGCGGCATTCCAGAAATGATTGCGCATAAACAAAATGGATATGTGGCCCAAAAAATGGATGCCAATGATTTGGCCACAGGAATCCATTGGCTCTTAGAAAATCTAGCATTAGCCTCCATAGAAGGAAGGAAATTTGTAGAAAATAATTATTCGGAGGACATTGTATCTCAAAAACATATCGATTTTTATTTAAAATCCATGCAAGATGTCAGCCAAAATTAGCATCATCACGATCACATTTCAGGCCGAAGCATATATCCAAAGAACGCTCGATAGCGTTCATGCGCAAGGGCATCGAGATCAATTTGAGTACATTATTATTGACGGAAATTCCCATGACCACACGATGAGCATTATCCAAAATTCGGCAATCAACCCTGACGTGCTGATCTCGGAAGTTGACAAAGGAATTTACGATGCCATGAATAAAGGACTTGCAAAAGCTAGCGGTGAATATGTGGTGTTTATGAATGCGGGAGATGAATTTGCAAGTAAAGACACGTTAAAAACTATTTTAAATCATTTATCAAAAAGTCCAGATGTGTTATATGGCGATGCGAATTTTGTAGATTTAAAAGGGAATTTTATAGGCAAAAGAAGTGAGGCCACGCCGCACCAATTACCCCAAAATTTGACTTGGAAAGATTTCAAATTTGGCATGTTGATCTGCCATCAAGCCTTTATTTGTAAAAAGTCGATCGCTCCATTCTTCTCAATGAAATACCAATTAAGTTCCGACATTGATTGGGAGATTCAATGTTTGAAAGCAGCCAACAAAATCAGCTACATGTCAGAGCCAATTTGTAATTATTTGATGGGAGGGGCTTCTGTTAAAAACCTTAAAAAATCTTGGAAGGAAAGATTTCAAGTTTTATCCAAGCACTTTGGTTTAATCCAAACGATTATAAATCATAGCATAATTATTTTTAGGGGGATTCGATTTGCCTATAAAAAAGGTGAGAAATATTGGTAATTTTAAATAAATTTATTTGTTTATGAAATACGTCAAAAACCTTTTATTTATATTTATTTTAATTTCAAGTCCATTTGCAAAAGCCCAATTGATTCGACTTGAAGCGGGGATAGGTGCTACTCAAATTTCATGGCTTGAACATGAGGCAACGGCTGATTTGAATGTTCAATTATCCATTCAAAAAAAACAATCGAAACGTAAATTTTTTGTAGCCTTAAAAGCGTACGGAAACATCCATCGTTCCAATGTTGACAGGACAAAATATACGTTTATCGAACCCAATAATTCCTATTCAACCAGAATTAATTCCAATGAAGAATTATTTTCAAATTACAGGGGTTCCGAAGCTGAAGTTGGATTTATGTGGAATCAAAAAACTAGCACACTCCCATACTTTTATCCAATTCTGAGTCTTTATAGCAAGTCCATTGCCAGAAAAATTAGTACAAATAGTTCCCATTACATCGAAGAAGAGAAATATAGCTTACATGGAATTAATGCGGGAATTGGAGTGGTTATTCCTGGAAAAATAGAAACTACTATTCAAGGGCAAATTTTTGAACCCATCCTGAGGGACATTACTTTATATGGAAATTATGTAGGAGTACCTTATAGTTCAACGAGCACCGCCAACGATTTAAGTTATAAAGGAAAAATAGGGTTTAAGAAAGCCAAAATTGGTGCTTTGCTTTCCTACGAAATATTAAATTTAGGAGCCGCTGAAAATAAAAATTCGAAGTCAATCTTAGCCTCTCAAGTAAACTCTCTATCTATTTCATTTTTATATGAATTTTAAATTATTAATTCCATCACTCCTAATTGCTTTTCAAACTTTATCCATTCAATCGGATAGTCTAAAAACAACAGAATTAAACAACGTAGAAGTAAAAGTATTTGAGAAATCAAGGCAAAAATTAACGAGTCCAGATGCCATTTCTATCTTGACGGATAAAATCATTAGTCCTACCAATGGAACTAGTTTTGTCAGTGGATTAAATACCCAAGCCGGAGTCCGTATGGAGGAGAGATCTCCAGGAAGTTACCGGATCGCCATAAGAGGTAGCTCGTTAAGAGCGCCTTTTGGTGTCAGAAATATTAAAGTTTATTGGAATCAAATCCCGTTCACTGATGCTGGGAACAACACCTATTTGTCTTTATTAGAGCCCGATTTATTTCGCCAAATTATCATCACAAAAGGTCCTGGTGGTGGAATTTATGGAGCGGGTACCGGAGGGGCGATACTTTTCAATAGTGGCTTTGATTTAAAAAATAAAATAAAATTTCAAACGATGTATCCTTCCCTTGGAGGGTTAAAAACATCCATCGATATAAATCTAGGAAACGCCTTTAAAAACCATCGTATTTACGCATCTCAATGGCAGCAGGAAGGATTCAGAATTCAATCTGCCATAAAAAAGCAATGGATTTCTTACGAATTCAATAAGTCATTTGGCACCTCAGGAACCATCAGCCTAACTTCCTACTATGGAGATTTAGCTTATCAAACGCCAGGCGGATTAACGTTAAAACAATATCAGGATAATCCAACCAGTGCTAGGCCGGCAGCAGGTACGTTTAAAAGTGCCGTAGACCAACAAGCCACCTTTAAATTAAAAAGTTTTGGAGTTGGCGCTCAAATATCCAATCAAATTAATTCACAATGGGGGTGGAATTTCATCAATGCATTTCAATACAATAAAGTTGAAAACCCAACGATCCGAAATTATGAATTACGAGATGAACCCAATTTTAATAGTCGGGGCGTTATTCATCGCCAAGGAATCATCAATTTAGACGCGGGCTATGAATGGCAATCAGGCCAATTTGACAGCCAAACTTTTGGGAATAAAAAAGGAATCAAAGACACCTTGCAATTAACTCAAAACACGCATTTAGAGCAATTAACCACTTTTTTACAAGCTGATTATGAAATAAATAATCATTGGAAATTGACGCTTTCTGGAAGTCTAAACACCTACTCGACACAATACATAAATCAGGAAACGATCTTCTCACCCCGAGCAGCCATCGTCCGTAAATTAGGCTTGCATCAAAGTATCACAGCTAAAATAGCGCAAGGTTATTCGCCTCCAAGCATTGCTGAGATGCGACCATCGGCTGGCATTATTAATACCAATTTAAAAGCAGAAAAAGGCTGGAACAAGGAAATTGCTTGGAAAGGTGAATCCAATGACAAAACATTTAATTGGGATTTGACTGCCTATTTATTTAATCTGAATGAAACAATCGTAGTCAGAAGAGCCGCTGATGGTTCTGATTATTTTGCGAACGTAGGGGAAACAACACAAAAAGGGCTTGAATTAACTACATCTTGGAAAGCCCATAAATACTTATTGATCAACAACTCCACTACTTGGCAAGATTTTAGATTCACTGATTATACCACCTCTGGTAAAACCTATAATGGAAATTTCTTGACCGGGACAAGTCCATTTCAAAATTCAGTGCTAGCAATTTTCAATCATCCGTCTGGGTTTTCATGGAACCAACAATACATCTTCTCGGATTATTTATTTTTAAATGACGCTAACACAGACCAAATGCCAGCGTATCGTATTTGGAATTCTAAAATTTCGTATCAAAAATCAAATCCGAAATATGGATGGGAACTTTGGTTTGCCATGGAAAATATTCTGAACGAAACCTATAGTTTAGGACCGGATTTAAATGCCGCAGCTGGGAGATATTATAATGCAGCACCAGGAAGAAACTTTTCAGTTGGCCTAAAAATAAACACCTTTTAACTAGGCCGTGTTAAATTCAATTTTTCCATTAAATCCGCAGCATGTGAATCACTGACAGGTATATCAAAAAGTCCAATTTTTATTCTTTGTTGTTTAACAGATTCAATTTTTCGAATATTAACAATATAAGATTTGTGTACACGCATAAACAAATGAGGACCAACTTTCGACTCCATTGATTTCATCGTAGTCTTTGTTAAGATTGGCCGCTTTTCTCCCTCCAAATAAATCTTTACATAGTCTTTTAACCCTACAATATGCGTGATTTGCGGAATGTTAATTCGAATTAATGAGTATTCCACATTAATAAAAAAGAAGTCTTCTAATGGCTCCGGAGCCTCAACTTTGGTATAAATTACATCCTCATTTTTTTCGATTGGATTATTCAATTTTAATAGATCAAAGGCCTTATGCGCAGCCAGAGTAAACCGTTCCAAACTGACAGGTTTCATTAAATAATCAACTGCACTTAATTCATAACTTTCCACAGCGTAGTGATCATATGCGGTTACAAAAATAACGAGAGGCTTATTTTTAAGTGTTTGTAAAAATTGTGTTCCCAGCATTCCCGGCATTTGAATATCCAAAAAGATTAAATCCACGGAGTTTTCCTGGAGTTTTTCCATCGCGTCAAATGCATTTTTGCAAGAACCCACCAAATTCAAAAATGGGATTTGACGCACATTTTCTTCGAGTAACTTTCTGCCCATGCTCTCATCGTCAACGACCAAGCAATTTATTTTTTCCATAGGATTAATTGTCTAATAATTCAATCGATAAATAAACCTCAAAACTATCTAACTCATCTTTAATCTGAATAATATGTTTATTGGGGTACAATAATTCAAGTCGCCTGATCACATTTTTCATCCCAATACCCGAACTTTCGTCTTTCTTTTCTTGGCGTACTGCACCCTTTTTATTCAATACTCGAAAGGTTAAAACTCCTTCATTTATAATAAAAAAAACGTCAATGAAAGGATTATCTACATAGGTAACTCCATGTTTTACAGCGTTCTCCACAAAAGGAATTAGTAACATGGGTTCTATTTTAAATGAGGCCATATCCCCTTCTTCCTTAATCGCAATTGTAACATCTCCCTCAAAACGCATTTTTTGTAAGTCGATATAATTTTTTAAATATTCGAATTCCTTGGACAATAAAATCATTTTTTGATCGGAATCATACAACATATAGCGCATCAAAGAAGAAAGCCTAATCGTTACTTCTTCTGCCTTCATATCTGACTTTGTTCGAATCAAATAGACAATGCTATTTAAAATATTGAAAATAAAATGTGGACTAATTTGTGAACGTAAAAAGGAAAGTTCAGACTTCATTTGCTCATTTTTCAAATCTTCAATATGTGACTCGGTTCTTAAATACTCCAATAAAAATCCATAGGTAGTTGCGATACCCGAAACCATTATCAAAGGAAAAACTTCTTTTAAAAGAGAATCATGATCAGAATCAAGCTCAAAAGCCAGTAGGAAATTCTTCATTAGAACTCCGACAAACACAAAGAACAAATTGGTTAAAATGAGGCTAATGAAAAATATGAAAATGCCCCTTTTTCTGAATACATATGGAAACAAGAGTAAAGTAATCACATAGAATAATGGAATGATCGTCAGCAACTCATGAATAATATGCTCTGAAAATTCTGAACTCGCATGAGGGTGTGGATGCTGCACTTCATGTTCCTGATGCACAGGACTAAATAAAGGAAGTCCAATCCAAAGACCCCACAAAACGAGGTTGAATAATATTTTGAACGATAATTTAGTTTTTGGAAAATTCCAACGAGTCCACATAAATCTACAAAATTGTATACAAAGCTAAAGAATCAAAAGGAATAAGAAAATGCAAGCTACCATCCATGAATTTGAGTAGACTAGTGAAGCCATTTTGTCTTCCAATTTAATTGTGTTAATATCTCCTAAGTAATCTTATTCATCCTCTTAATTGAGGATAATATCGAATTCAATTAAATTATTTAAAAGATATTTATAGCTTGCTTTCGAAATCAAAAAATGAAACCATGCAGATCAAAACAAATTCAATCCGCCTAACTTTAATTTTATTTTCCTTGACGCTTGGGTTTTCTTCCCAAGCGATTAACTTAGCAAATGTCAAAATTGACTCCGTTAAAAAAGATCCACCTAAACCTGAATTAAATACCCTATTCTCCTT
>CANIYB010000124.1 GCA_947471105.1 Cytophagaceae bacterium | reverse complement strand
GGAATGGAAGTTCATTCGGCCTTAGTGGACACAGGAGGATTTTCAAAAGAAGAGCTCAAGGCCATTGAAGAAAAAGCGTATTCATTAGGCGTTACTTCACATGTTACGCTGGATGTGGTGGAAGAATATTACCAAGATTGCATCAAGTATTTGGTTTTTGGGAACGTACTTAAAAACAATACCTATCCACTTTCAGTAAGTGCTGAGCGTGTTTTTCAGGCGACAGCTGTGGCCAAATATGCAGACAAACTAGGTGCCAAAGCCATCGCTCACGGCAGTACTGGAGCGGGCAATGACCAAGTACGATTTGATGTGGTATTCAGAATTTTAGTTCCTGAATGTGAAGTGATTACGCCTATACGTGATTTGCAATTGTCCAGAGAAGATGAAATCGAATATTTAAAATCAAAGGGTGTGGTCCAAGAATGGCATAAAGCGGCCTATTCGATCAATAAAGGTTTGTGGGGTACCTCAGTGGGTGGAAAGGAAACCTTGACTTCTGATGGTTATTTGCCGGAAGAAGCGTGGCCTACCCAATTGACCCAAACGACTCCAGAAAAGATTTCACTCCAGTTCAAACATGGGGAGCTAGTTGGCCTAAATGATGAAACGTACGCAAGTTCAGTGGACGCGATTAGAGAACTTACTGCTCGTGCCGGCGCTTTTGCGATTGGCCGTGACATCCATGTGGGAGACACGATTATTGGGATTAAAGGAAGGGTTGGCTTTGAGGCCCCGGCCCCATTGATCATCATTAAGGCACATCATACGTTGGAAAAACATGTGTTGACAAAACACCAGTTATATTGGAAACAAAGCTTGGGCGACACCTACGGCAATTTATTGCATGAAGGCCAATTTTTAGATCCTGTCATGCGCAACTTTGAGACCTTCTTATCAGATACGCAAAATAGGGTTACGGGAACGGTTTATGTACAATTAAGTCCGTATCAATTCCACGTAACCGGAATAAAATCAGAAAATGATTTGATGTCATCGGCGTTTGGGTCATATGGAGAAATGAATAAAGCCTGGTCGGGAGATGACGTAAGAGGATTTTCAAAAATAGTTTCAAATCAAACCATGATTCACCGGAAAGTGAATCCCCAATAAAATGGCAAAAATAGGAATTGTAGGAGCGGCGGGGTACACGGGGGGAGAACTATTGCGGATTTTGATCAATCATCCTGATGTGATCATTACCTGCGCGATGTCCAATTCTCAAGCTGGCAAATTAGTTTCAGATGTCCACACGGATCTTTTGGGCTCATGTTCTTTGGTATTCACCAAAGAGCTTACTCCCGTAGATGTGCTCTTTATTTGCTCAGGACATGGAGAGTCCAAGAAATTCTTGGCCAGCCATAGCATTCCTTGGCATACTAAAATCATCGATTTGAGTACTGATTTCAGGGATGAGTCTGAGGGTTTTGTATATGGTTTGCCTGAATTCCAAAAAGAAAAAATCAAGGAAGCGACTAAGATCGCCAATCCAGGTTGTTTTGCTACGAGTATAGAATTGGCGCTTTTGCCCCTAGCGGCCAAAGGCTTATTGAATCAAGACATCCATGTTTCTGCCATCACGGGCTCTACGGGTGCCGGTCAATCCTTGTCGGAAACGAGTCATTTTTCTTGGAGAAATAATAATGTGAGTGTGTATAAAACCTTTACGCACCAGCATCTATCCGAGATTCGCCAAACGATTTCAGCGGTACATCCTGCCCCAAAAATTCATTTCATTCCGTATAGAGGTAATTTTTCGAGGGGGATAATGGCCAACGTATACACGAATTTTGCTGGCAGTCAGGAAGAGGCGGAGAAAATATTTGATGCATTTTATCAACATTCGCCCTTCGTTTTTAGGAGCGCACAACCGGTCGATGTAAAACAAGTGGTCAATACGAATAAATGTTTTTTACATCTAGAGGTTCACGAGGGCCAATTATTAATCACGTCGGTGATTGACAACCTTTTAAAAGGTGCTTCAGGCCAAGCGGTTCAAAACATGAATTTAATGCTGGGCTGGGATGAAGACGCAGGGTTGAGGCTGAAGAGTGGAAGGTGGTAGGTATTAGGTAATAGGTAAGAAGTATTAGGTAATAGGAAATAGGTAATATAAAAAAATGAAATTATTTGACGTATATCCGTTGTATCCGATTGAGTTGGTGAAAGCCAAAGGAAGTGCGGTTTGGGATAAAAATGGACAGGAATATATCGATCTTTATGGTGGTCACGCGGTGATTTCCATCGGGCATTCGCACCCTACCTACGTGGCTAGGATGTCGGAGCAATTAACTAATATTGGCTTTTATTCCAATTCAATCATTATTTCGGGCCAAGAAGCATTAGCAGAAAAATTAGGCCGACTATCCGGATACTCAGACTATACCTTATTTTTGACCAATTCCGGTGCTGAATCAAACGAGAACGCATTAAAGCTTGCCTCTTTTTATACGGGCAGGAAAAAAGTCGTTTCCTTCACCAAAGCATTTCATGGGAGAACGGCTGGTGCGGTCGCCGTGACAGACAATCCAAGTATTGTCGCGCCAATCAATAGCACGGAGCATGTGACCTTTTTGCCTTTCAACCAAATCGATGGCTTGGAAAAAATTACGGAAGAACATGCTGCCGTTATTGTAGAAGGAATTCAAGGCGTGGGGGGAATTCAAGTTGCTTCTGATGCATTTCTGCAAGCACTTAGAAAAAGATGTGATGAGACTGGGGCCCAATTAATTTTAGATTCCGTTCAATGCGGTTATGGCCGTTCAGGAAAATTCTTTTCCCATCAATTTGCAGGTATCCATCCTGATATGATGACTACCGCCAAAGGCATGGGCAATGGATTTCCCATGGGTGGCGTATTGATAGCTCCCCACATTCAAGCGAGCTATGGTTTATTGGGAACAACTTTTGGCGGAAATCATCTAGCCTGTGTAGCAGGAAATGTGGTTTTAGATGTGATCGAGGAAGAAAATCTGATTCAAAACGCAGAAAAAATAGGAAATTATATCACTAAATCCTTAGAAGGATTTCAAAGTGTCACGGAAGTTAGAGGCCGTGGCTTGATGATTGGGATCGAATTAGATCAGCCTGTTGGCCCCGTGAGAGATGCCCTTTTATTCAAGGAGCACATTTTCTGTGGCTATGCGGGAAAAAATACACTTCGTTTATTACCTAGTTTGGGGATTGATCAAAAAATCGCCGACCGGTTTTTAGAAAGTTTAGCAACTGTTTTAAAAGCCTAATTGATTTTGATGAATAAAAAAGGGCTTGCTTTTTCACTAAAAATGTGATTATTTTGCGTTTCTTTTGTTCATCACACTGCAACAAAAAAAGAATTAAAAACTATAATTATTATCAATGGCATTAATTACAAAAATTAGAGAGAAATCGGGAATTGCGGCAGCGGCTATCGCGATCAGTTTAGTGTTATTTCTAGTAGGAAGTGATATTTTTCAAGGTAATTCATCCCTTTTTGGGTCAAGTAATCAAGTAGTTGGCGTAATCGCTGGCGAAAACGTTAAAGTTCAAGACTTCCAGAAAAAAGTAGAGGAGGCGACTGCCAATTACACCGCACAGACAGGCAAGGGCCCAAGCGAGCAAGAAGCAACGATGATTAGAGACCAAGTTTGGAATCAATTCATCTTAGATATTGCTTACAAAAAAGAATTTGACGCCTTAGGAATCAAGGTTTCGGAGGAAGAATTAATTGACATGGTGCAAGGAAACAATATCCATCCATCTGTTCGTCAGCAATTTACTAATCCTCAAACCGGACAATTCGACAAGACTTTTGTGATTCAGTTTTTGAAAAACCTGAAGACAATGCCTGTGGAGCAGCAACAAGGTTGGGCTAAGTTTGAGCTTTCCCTAGCGCAAGATCGCATTCGTAATAAATACGAAAACTTAATGCGCATGTCCAATTATGTAACTCAGAATGAGGCGCAAAAAGAATATCAAACACAAAACGCGAAATTTGATGCTCGTTTTGTGTATGTTCCTTTCTTCTCGATTCCAGACTCTACCATCAAGGTGACGGATTCTCAATTGGAAGAATATTTGGCAAAACATAAAGATCAATACAAGGGAACTAATACACGTGCGATTCAATACGTAACGTTCCCGGTGGTTCCTACGAAACAAGATACAGCCGATTTTTATACTCAAATCAAGAAGTTAGCGAAAGACTTAGCGGTTGCTCCTAATGACTCTGCATTTGCGATGCTGAATTCAGATGTGAGAACTCCTTATTTAGTTTCTTACGCCGAAATTCCTGAGGTTGTCAAGAGCCAATTACCTAGTTTCCAAGTAGGTGGAATTTACGGTCCATTTAAAAATGGATTAACGTATTCGATCTACAAATACGGCGGTGTAAAGAAAGATACGTTGTTCACGCTTCGTGCAAGTCATATTTTGATTGCACCGGCCAACAAATCTGATTCGGCAAAAGCGCAAGCTAAGACACGTGCAGAAGCAGTATTAGCGCAAATCAAAGGAGGCGCAAGCTTTGAAACTTTGGCGCAAATGAATGGAATGGATGGCACTGCTCAAAGTGGTGGAGATCTAGGATATTTTAAGAACAATGGTTCCATGGCCAAAGGATTTGAGAAAGCTGTTTTCGGATTTTCAGGAACAGGTTTGATGCCAGGATTGGTTGAAACCGAATTTGGTTTTCATATCGTTAAAGTAACGGATGGCAAAACAAATACATCCTACCGTTTGGCGGCGATCAACAAATCCATTGCTTCCTCTCAGGCAACGATGGATCGGGTGTATACTAAAGCAGATGCGTTTGCCAATGCCAATGGAACCTTAGCTGCTTTTGAGGTAGCGCTTAAAAGCGACAAAAGTTTAATCATGATGCGTGCAGAACGTTTGACTGAAAATGCTTCGGCGATCAATAACTTGGCCAATGCACGCGAAATCGTTCGTTGGGCTTTTGATGATAAAACCGCTGTAGGCGATGGGTCTAAAAAGGTTTTTGAACAAGAGAATCAATACATCGTGGCTTATGTCACTGGCAAAACAGAAAAGGACAATGTGAAAGTAGCTGATTTCAAATCTGAACTTTCGAACATGGTACTTAATCAATTGAAGGGGGAGAAAATTTCAGCGAAATTAGCGGGCATCAAAGGTCCATTAGAGCAAATCGCTCAAAAATATGGAGCGGGTGCTTTGGTTGAAACTGTTTCAGCTGTATCATTATCGAATGGTATGTTGAACACAGCAGGTCCAGATGCCATCGCACTAGGTCGTATCGCTGGTTTACAAAACGGAAAGCGTTCTACGGTATTTGTGGGAGAAAATGGCGTTTATGTGGCTGAAAAAACGGGAGGTGCACCTGCACCGGCCTTAGCGGATTACTCGACCTACAAGAATCAAATTCAATCTATGGGAACTCAGAGAGCTTCTTTTTACATTAATGAAGCCATCAAAGAAGCTTCAAAAATTGAAGATAAGCGCTATAAGTTTTATTAAGATTTATAAAGGATAAAAAGAAAAAGCATTCTGTGAAGGATGCTTTTCTTGTTTGCAAGAAGTATGAAAAACCGGATTAAACCATTTATTGGCTTGCTATTGATCGCGTTGGGCATATTGCTCGTGGGGCTGAGTCCGTATATCCGATTGCGCTTTGATTTGAGTGAAGAGAAAAAATTCACCCTTTCCGCTTCGAGTGTCGATTTGCTGCGCCAACAAGATGCCCCCATTCGCATTAAAGTATTTTTAGGGGGTGATAAATTGCCTGCTGGATTTAAGCGGATGGAGAAGGCCTTGGATGAATTGCTCTTAGATCTTAAAATGAATAGTAGCCAGGGGATAGAGATCGAGAAGATAGATGTGTATGAAGAATATCCGGATGAGTCGGCGCGACAAAAAATCATCTTCCAATTAGATTCTTTAGGGATTCCACCCACGAATGTCGTCAATAATGAAGATGGGAAACAGGTACAGCAATTGGTCTTCCCAGGGGTGTTGATTGAAAAAGGAGATGCGCAAATAGGCGTGTTGCTTTTAAAAGGAAATAAATTATCCTCTCCTCAGGAAATGTTAAATCAGAGTGTGGAGGGCATGGAATATGAAATCATGCAAGGGATTGCGTCTATTTCCCAACAGGTTCGAAAGAAGATCGGTTTCTTTTTGGACTATAGCCATGTGCCAGCGATTAAGCAGATTGATTTAATCTCAAGTTTGAAAAAACGCTATGATTTATATCCGGTCGACTTATCGGCTTCGCCGACTCTGGATGGTTTAGATGCGATTTGTGTGATTCAACCGGATCGAAAATTCAGTGAGGCGGATCAGTATAAAATAGACCAATTTTTAGTTAAGGGAGGAAAAGCGGTATTTCTATTGGATGGAATACGGGTGGATACGGTGGCAAATCAAGGATTGGTGGCTACGCCCATCGACTTAGGTTTACAAAATTTACTCTTCCGCTACGGCATCCGTGTGAATTCTGATTTGGTCAAAGATGCGCAATTGAGCGGCACGATTCCGCTGGCGGTGGGGAATTTTGGCAACAAGCCATCCATCGAATTAATGCCGTGGCCAGCCTTTCCCTTGTTGCAAGGTAACCCAAGCTCAGTGATTACACGGAATTTAGATGCGGTGTATGGACATTTTGTGTCCAGCTTAGATACGGTGAAGGGAGCGCCCTATTTGCAGAAAACAGCCTTATTGAAAACGAGTCCTTATACACAGGTCCAACAAGCCCCTGCGACCCTCCCCTTTTCGGCCTCAGGGAAAGAGTTTGACCCCAAGAATTATGTAGCGGGATCTCGTGTGATTGCCTATTTAGTGGAGGGGAAATTTGTGTCCGCCTTTCGAAATCGGATATTACCTTCTGACAGCTTGTCAAAAAGTTTTGTAGCAGCCAGTGGAACTGCGGGAGGAATCGTGGTGGTAGGCGATGGCGATGTGGCTTTGAATGGGGTGGATTTAGAAACGAAGAGTCCTTGGGGTTTGGGATTTGATCCATTTTCGAAACATACGTATGCCAACAAAGACTTCCTACTAAATTCGTTTCATTATTTATTGGACGATGGGCAGGCGATGATGTCAAGAAATAAAACGGTCAACTTAAGGCCT
>CANIYB010000123.1 GCA_947471105.1 Cytophagaceae bacterium | reverse complement strand
TCCATCTGAGTCTAGGTCTCGGTAGTTGGGTCTTCCGTCACCGTCTACATCATAGGTTTGTTCCAGTGAATCTAGTAGACTATCGCCATCACTGTCCAAATCTAAATAGTCGGGGATGCCGTCCTTGTCTGTGTCTTGTGGGCCTCTTGGTTTTCCGCCCATGCTCGACTCTAAAAAGTCGGCAAGGCCATTCCCATTCGCATCTGGGAAGCTGCCATCGGCATTGCTTACTCGGCCATCAAAATTATAGTCTTGGTGGTATTCAGATATACCTGCTGCTTCCCAAGCGTCTTTGATTCCGTCGCCGTCACTGTCTAGATCTAAGTAGTTCTTGATTCCATCTCCATCCGCATCTGCATTGCCTTCTAGTTTATCTAATATCCCATCATTGTCAGAATCTAAATCCAAGTAGTCCGCATCCCCATCTCCGTCGCTATCTATGCGGCGCTCGTCTCGGTCCGACATCATGTCGTTGTCTGAGTCGGTGTCCAAGTAATTGGGTATACCATCTCCGTCAAAGTCATCTGGGTTATCGGCTCCATTGCATTCGGCATGGTTACTAATCCCGTCACCGTCACAGTCGCCATTCTTAAAGAAATTGTTATAGGCCGCAGTGCCTAGTTTAGGAATCGTAAATCCTACTCGGCCTACGCAATAATCCAAAGGTGCGCTGTCGGTACCGTTCGGAGTGCCATCCCCGTCGCAGTCTGCTGCTTTCCAAGAAACTGAAGTGCTCAGGGTAACACTTTGTACTAAATAGGAACAACCATCACTGGGACTTGTACCGTCAGAAAGTTCTTTTCCATTCGTGACACCGTCGCCATCGCAATCAAGAGATTTCCATGCTTCTGTTGTAAAAGCAAAAACTTGTTGGTCAGCAGGATAAACACATGGATCAGAGGGGTCAGTATCCTTGCCGTTCGGCACTCCATCCCCATCACAGTCGGAGCTCGGATCTGCTAAATCACAGGTCATAATAGTAATTAATGCTGTTGCAGATATTTCAGGTGAAACAGCAAAATTTGTTACTTCGTAGCCAACCGTTTGATTACCAATTTCACCGCTAGCTCGGGTATAAGTAAATACACCAGTTAAAGCATTAAAATTGACAGTCCCTTGAGCAGTTCCCGCATTGGGTGCACTTCTCCGAACAATTCTAGTGAATGAACCAGGGCTAAATTGATCATTAGTCAAAATATTAATACTTGCTGTACCGTCATTTGAGATAGTCATTAAGTCATTTGACGCGGTAGGGGCCACTATTGTCAGAGTTAAACTATTTCCAGAATTTATACATCCAGTAACCGAATTTTTAATAGTCAAAGTAAACCCATAGGAGCCTGTAGCCGACTGTGGAATAGGAATAATTAATGGGCTAGCAGTTCCAGCAGCATTAGAAATAGGTACAAATCCACTCAATGCTGGACTTGAAGTCACTAAACTATATTGATCGGGGTCGCCTGTCGTTGCTGAATATGGAACACTAAAGCTGGTAGAAAAACTATTGACATTGGAAATCGCACTAAGGCTAATCGTCGGCAAAGCATTTACTGTAGAAACACCCGTAGCGAGATTGATAGTTGAGGCGCCAACAGAACTAATCGAAATTTGCAAAATACCAGCTGAAGAAGCGTTCGATTTTAATCGTATATAAATAGTAGTACTTGAAACAGAACCTCCGGTGGGTACTATTGTAATACTAGAACTAAATGTCCCCCCAGAAACCAAAGAAATTTCAAATCCAGTAGGCACAGTAACGATTAAATTATTCGTCAAACCACTTCCAGAAACACTAAAATTTTGCTCGACTGAAACTGTTCCAGCACAGGTGGTGAAAGTCGAGAGGCTTCCCACCACGTCAACATTACTACCTCCATCATTATCTGTTATGGTAACTATTCCGGTATTGTCTGCGATTGCGGCACCAACGGGATTGGACAAGATAACTTTAATTCTTTCACTAGACTCTGGTGTGAGATCATCTATAATTGGGATAGTGAATGTTTGTACAGTTGTGCCAGCAGTAAATGTTAACGTACCCGCTGTAGTTGTATAATCTGAGGAAGTGGCAGTGCTGTCAGAGGTAGTGTAATTTACATACGTAGCTGACCCAGAACTGGCACTTAATGTAACTGTTACAGTCGCTGAACCTACCCCTTCACTGACAGAAATATCACCAGCTGAAAACTTAGGCTGGCTATTGTAATAGGTATTCAAAGCACTTAATAAACCAGAGGTAGCAGCATTTCCAGTAACTTCGTAAGCACTTGACCCCGAGGTTGTGATGGTAAGTACGCTTCCATTGAAAGTTAACCCTATATATTTAGTGGTATTTATAACATATGTACCCGTATTGGTGGCTAATGTAGTCGTACCCGTAGGAACAAAAACCATAGTCGTTACAGAACCACTTGGAGCCCTCCATTTAATATATCCTGGAATGGAATGCTGAATATTATTATTATCGGTAATTAGAACATTACCAATAATATCATTTCCTTGAGCAACAAATATTGTTGATGAAGAATTTTGAGTGAACTGAAAATTCGACCACCCGTATGAAGTCAGGTAATTAGCAGAAGTGGACTTATTGTTCGCAGCATAATCACCAACAAAGCCTTCAGAAAATGAAGCTGAAATTAAATTTTGAGCTAAAGTGGTATGACCCAAAATAAATAATATGGGCAAGAGGATAAATTTGAATTTCATTAATTTTTTTTTAATGGTTTTAATGGGTCAAAATAGACCTTAACAGGATTTAACCGATAAGAAAGAATTGAGCCAATGTTGTTTAAAAAAGCAGATTTTAAACTAAAATATTATTAGAACATTCAGCTCATTGAAAACAATAAGACAAAGAAGATTAAAATAGTTTTTGGGGGTATTGGAAAAAAGGAAGTATTTGAACTATCTTTTTAAATAAGTGCAATCTTTAAGTTTTTGACTTAAAAATATTTTGATTTTAGTACAAAAAGGGGATTTTGGGAACCCGTTAATTTGAAAAACGAACAATTTGTCTATTTATAAGTACTAGAAATTTCGAATAGCAAAAGCGATAAGTCGAATCTAATAAAATAGAAATAAAATTCCTCAACAACGAAGGTTCCATAATTAAATAAATTAATAAAAAAACTAAGCCCTCGCCGTTCCAGGTTTTTCCATCAATTGGTGTAATTCTTTTATGTAATTCGTATAAACGCCTCTCGGATTCGTCGAATTTTTAATGCAAATGGAAGCCGCTTTGCCTACAATTTCACCCATCATTCCACACGTTTTCATCACACGCACAGGACCTAGTCCCGACTTAGAAACGCTAATACATCGACCTGCCATGAACAGATTTTTAATATTGCGGCTATACAAGGTTCGATAAGGTGCCCAATATACTTCTCCGTATTGGTACTCAACCCCACGGGTATAATCGGCAACAAATTCATTATTTTCAAAACCATTTTTAAATTCCTTTTTAGGCGAATGTAAATCCACATGCCAGGAACAAGGGAAAGCTGGATCCTCAAATTTCCTTTGTTTTTTGAAATCTTCCGCATCTAAAATAATATCCCCCATCAACCTGCGAGATTCTCTTTTGCCGGCAATAAAAGCAGACCAACCCAAACGATGTTTGGGGTACATTTTATCTACATTTTTAATCACATCCCAAGCACCATACATGGCCCTAAAATTATGATCCCGAATCATTTCTATTTGATTGACCTGATCTTTATTAAACCCACTTTCCCAATACCACATGTTGGCAAACGACTGCAATCCCTCCTTACCAAAAGTCTTCACCCCTTTTCTGCCAGGGAAAGGTTTATCCGATAAATCCAGCGCCCAAGGGCAACGTGGGAATGGCTGATTATAATCCCCAATATCGCATTTAAGCGCCAAAGCACTCTTGTCTTTACATTCACAGGCCAGCACCTCTTCTTTATTGGTCGTATCCAAAACATTAAACAAATTCGTGCTTCCCATTAAATTTTCGACCTTGTATTCATAGTCGGCCCCTGCCTTAAACCCGATGGAAGCATCACCGGTACAGTCGGCAAATAACGTACCAGTCAATCTATACTGACGCGAATTAAGCGTGCTTTGAATCAAAAGAGATTTAATCACGTCGCCTTCCGTTTCCACTTTAATCACGCGGTGATTAAGTAAAAGTGTAATGTTGGGTTCTGATTTAACCACTTGAATTTTACGCGCATCATCGTAATATTGAGCTCCTACGCCATTAAACACCTGCCCATTTCCCTTAACGATTGGAGGTAAAATTTCATTAACGATGTCCCCGATATGTGGGAACAAATCTTTATTGGTGTGCCCCTCCGGCCAAACCCGTACTTCCGAACTTCCGTTTCCGCCAAGCACAGGTCGGTCTTGAATTAGGGCCACTTTAATCCCATTTCGAGCTGCCGCAATAGCCGCACAAGTTCCAGCTAAACCTCCTCCTGAAACAATTAAATCAAACTTACCTCCATCTTCAGGGTTTTCGGGCAAGCCTAATAATTGGCGACGGAATTTAGTCAATGCCGCTACGTCGTTGCTGGGTTTAAATGCTGGATCTTTGCAGAATAAAATGGCTTCACAGCGACCTTCAAAACCGGTTAAATCGTGTAAGGCTAATTTGGCTTGGGTGCCAACTTTCACCATTCCGCCGTCGTGCCAGTGCCAAGTGGCACTTTTCGTTCCGAACGTTTCTTTGAGCGCTTTGCCATTGATTTTTAGTTGGAACTTTCCTGGAGCACCTGGAGCATTCCATGGCGCAACCCAATCTCGGGTTCGAACCCATACTCGGTAAGTCCCTGCGGCAGGAAATTTAATTTCTGTGGTGGCATCTTTAACAGGTATTCCTAATCCATGAGCTAATAAATAAGGAGAGCCCATTTGCTCCATGGATTGTTGGTCTAATTCCCAACCCCCATGATTCGCAAATTGTTCCGCCTCCACAAAAACGAATTCTTGCGCAGCCGCTTTAGATTTATATTGAGCTAAAAGTGGAAATTGGCTAGCCAATAAACAAAGGCTTGTGTTGCCAACAAAGCCCATAAATTCTCTCCTTTTCATACGATTGATCTAAATTTTCAATTTAATAAGCTCCTCATGATTGCGTTCGAAAAGGTTTTAATTTTTCAGCATACAAAGCAAACACAGCGTTCGAATTTAGCATTTATTTTAGTTTAAATAAAACATTTTGATACCCAATCAAAGCTAATTTAATAACATTTTAAGGATATAAAGATTTTGAACTTGAACTAGTAGAATAAAAAAGCCTAAGCAATAACTCAGAAAGTCAATGCTTAGGCTTAAAATTAAGACTAGGAAATTTATTTTACGATAGGGCGACCATATTGGTTGGCGCCACTAATTTTTCCTTGTAAATCAAATTGAAAAAATTCGATGATTTGCTTCTCCCAAACGGTTCCGTCTTTCAACACACGTTTCTCAGTAGAAGAAACTAAAATGCCTGAAACAGGATCCGTATTGGTGATTTTAAAGGGAAGGATCATATTAGGTTTCCAATCCAAAGATTTGAACATTGCAAAATAAGCTGGCCAATCACTCTTTTTTAACACAGATTTTTTTCCATCAAAATCGACCATCTTAATTTCGTCAGCAACCACCTCAGAAACTCCTGCTACATCCATTGCATTATAAGCCTTCACCCATTTCTCAATCGCTGCAATTTCTCCACGGTTTGAAAACTGGAAAGATCTACCGTTATTTTCATCTGCTGGATTAGCGGTAATCATTTTACCACCAGAAGTTTTTCCAAATTCATTAGTAGATGGGATAGATGAATACTGTTGGAAATTACTGACTTTTCCAGCTTTATTCACTGTAAATAACTCAAACAAATTCATTTTCTGCTTGGATCCATCATTGGCAACTCGATCCTCCACAGATTGTAGCATCACAATTTCGTCCGTTGAACCCTGCACTTTGATAGGCAGAATGGATATAGGCACATCATTTAATGATTTCATAGATGAATGCCATTTACGGTTGAAGTCTCCCCCCATTTTCTGCATTTCTTCTGTCCATAAAGCCATCTCTGCTGCAGAACTATTTGAGTTATAAGCCTTAACTGCATCCAATACAATTTGACTAGATTTTTCAGAACCTAATTGGAATGCTTTCCCTGCACTTGAGCCAGAAAAGATCTTTCCAGCTGTTTGAGCTGAAAGAGAGATTGTAGATGCAATGAATGCACCTAAAAGAATGAATTTTTTCATAGAATGATTTTTTGATTAATAATTAGAATGAACTTCAAATTAGGAAAAAGCCCTTGGTAATATGACAAATCGCCGTTCTAACTTGTTCCTTTTTATGCTTTTGGGAACATTTTTGTAGATTGTGAATTCTGATAAATTAACAACGTTTTAATAGATTTGATAAACTTAAAATATCACACAATGATCAAAAAAACCATTCTTACCATTTTTTTAGGTGCAAGTATTTTGGCTTGTACGAGTGAAAATGACAAAAATGCTGCCAAAGGCAAAGAAAATGTTGCTTACTATACCCGAGTTTGGGATGTAGTGATTAATGAAGGTCGGACTAATATCCTTGATTCCGCTTACACAGAAGATGCGGTTCTTCACACAGTGCCTGAAGTTAAAGGCAAGGCTAACGCCAAAGCGTATTATGAAAATTATGTTACTGGATTTTCTGAGCGCCAATTTATCATTAAGGAAATCTTTGCTGATGGAGATAAATTAGTGAAATACTGGCAATTTAAAGGTAAGCATACGGGAACATTCTTTGGCATTCCTGCGACAGGAAAATCAGTTGACGTGATCGGAACAACTATCGTTACCATGAAAGATGGCAAGATCGCTGAGGAGCAAGACTTCATGGATAACATGGTGTTTATGCAACAATTAGGCTTATTACCTGCCGCTAAATAAAACCTTTTGACTGGGGCTAATTGCCTCAGTCAAAATTGTTTTCTTTAATATAAACAGAGGGGGTAACTCCCTTGCGGGCTTTGAAAGCGTCAATAAATTTAGACCTTGACACAAAACCTGAAAGAGTAGATATAGCTTCTATGGTTAGTTTCTTGGCATTTCCATCGTGTATCAACTGGCTTGCATATTCAATCCTTAAATCATTTTTCCATTCACCAAAAGTTTTATTCAATTCTTTGTTGAAATAATTGGACAATACCCGTT
>CANIYB010000122.1 GCA_947471105.1 Cytophagaceae bacterium | reverse complement strand
CCAGGAAGCCACCAAATTAGGCCTATGAAAAGGCTTTTCAATGATTAAGTTGTCGTAAGTTGCCGCATCAAATTTTATCCCTGTGGTAATTCCTTCAGCCATCTTAAAATTAAAGTGGCCAGTTAAATTAACAACGCTAACCTTCTTTTCATCCCCAACGTAAATTAATTCAAAAGCACCATTTTGAGTCGTTGAATTGACAAAAAACGGAAGGTCAGCATATTCAGAATAGGCATACTTAAGTTCAAAATCGACATACTTTTCAGTAGTTCCTTTGATTCCACCAAACACATTTCCTACTTGGCTTGTATTTTTAACTAGCGTTTTGGCTCCAAGCCAAGGCAATTCAGCTGTAAAATTGGACAATGAATTAAACTGCACATCTCCACCTACCCCACCAAATAAATGAAAAATATCAGAAGGCGCATAATCAATCGATATTTGTGGGAATACACTCCCTTGAGATTTAGTAGCTATCCCATCACTCGAATTAATAATATTTAAACCTACTTGCAAGGCAATTCGAGCACCAGAAAACTGAATTTTTGGCTTTAATCGATAAAATTGTCTACTCAGACTTGTGCCTTGCGTGAGTTCTGATAAAATAAAATCAGCATCAATTTGTCCAATCAAATTAGGGCTAAAATCCGTTGAATATTGAAATTTGGATTGAGAAACCCATTCCGATTCGTTCCGTTGATTAGAGAAAAAATGAAAGGAAGAAGTACCCGAATAATCCGATTTACCCTCCTTGTCCGAATTACTAAAATTACCTGAAACTAGAAAACGATTATTAACAATTTCTATATCACGAATCGTATAATACTTGGGAATTTCTTGCATGCCATAAAATGCAGTCGAATTTTCTTTATAAGAAACCCGACTATCCCAAAAAACTTTCTTCCCAAAACTACGACTAGAAAAGCGAACCTCATTTTCGCTTCTTCCTGAATATTCATTTAAAACAGAGCCCGATTGATTCGCATCATGATTAACATACAAGCCTAAAAATTTATTCTCTCTAGGAGCGTAACCCGTATTAAAATTAAATAAAGTACGTCCATAATTCCCAATCCCAAATTTGGCGATATTCGTATTTTTAACCGTGATGATAGCTAATTTCGAACCATTAACTTGTAACTTTAAAGCCTCAGGTTCAGTGAATTTAGGTAAGGAATCCAAAGGCCAATCCCTTGATTCCATTTTTAAAACAACGGATGGAGATTCTATTTTAAAGGAAGGTAATTCCTCATATTTTCGATCTGAAACCTTTAAGTCAATTGATTTTTTCGCCCCTCCAAAAGTAGTAATGACACTTCGGTCAATCGTTCCTTTCTGTGCCCATAAGGAAGTGCTAGCAAGCAAGCCAACAAGACACAAAAAATGCCTCAGAAGAATCCCATTACCTTTATACACCTGTATTATCATGTTTAACATCCTTATTTTAATGCTTGTAATTTAACTTTGGCCTGCTTTTTAATCTCTGCATCGCTAGAGCTTTCAATCAAACTAGATAAGATCGCTTTGCTTTGTGCCATGTTTTTTAAATTGGCGAAATTATCTGCCAATAATAAAAAGGCTTTCCCTACCACCGAGGCTTCCGCATCATAATAGCGACCAGCCTTATCCACAAAATTTAACCTAATATGATCATTCGATTCTTTGTATTTGGAATCATTCGACAACATGGTTGCGAGGCGTAAGGAAGCTAATGCTCCTTTGGAAAATGAGTCAAATTTTGTCGTCTCAACTAACCATTGGGATTCTTTTTGCTTATCCCCTTTCAATTCATAACCCTTAGCTATTTCCTCCGTGTATGCAGCTAAAACCAAAGAATCTTTTGTGGGCAATTGAACGAAATGATTTGCCGCAGAATCTAAATAACCCATTTTTAAATATCCTTTCATAATGCCCGTGCTAGATATTGAAAAGAGTGAGTCAACAGAACTTCTCAGTACTTTTTTATAAAGCTCCGTCGACTGAGCATAATTTTTTAATTGGAAATGAGATTCAGCCAAATAAAAATTAGCCTGAACCACGCTTTCAAATTTTGGATATTTTGTTAAAAATTTTTGTCCTAAAAGGGTTACTTCTTTATATCGTTTTGAATTAAAACTTAAACGAACATTTTCAAAACTTCGATCCGCATTATCTTCATCTTCTGGATTAGCCAATTCAAATTTTTCGGAAATAGCAATGAATTCAAGCGAACGATTTGTTCTGTTTAACATTTCACGCAGGCCCACAATCGCATCTTTGGCCGCTGGATCTTTAGGAAATTCAGTTACTATTCGCCTATAATCATCAGCCGCCGCAAAAAACTGACCGGTATTTTCATAGGATTGCCCCTTCACCATCAATGATTTTATCAAAAGAGCCTGTTCCAAATTCGGTCGATTAACTAATTCATACAGCCCTTTAATGACTTTAGCATAGGCCTCATTTGTTTGCAATCTGAAAAGACAATCATAATAGCGATAAGTATTAAAATCTGCTATTTCACCTGTTTTACCCAATTTCAATAGCTTTTCATATTCTAAGGAAGCCTCTTTATATTTTCTTAGGTCATACAAAATGGAAGCCTTACGCGTAATGATTTCAAATTTATTATCTGCCGAAATCGAGCTGGCTAAGTCAAAATATTTAATTCCTTCGTTTAATTTACCTGCGGCCACAGAAACCTCAGCTAGATTTAAATAGGTATTGTATTTGGTCGCTAAATCTTTGATGTTTGTTTCGTATTCCACAAAATATTGTTGGGCTTTTTCATACATCGACATATACGTAAAAGACTGAGCTAAACTTAACCTAACTCGTTGCTTAAGTCCATCCAAATCCGCATTTGATGAAATATCTGAAAGCAAATTCATATAAACTTTGACAGCCTCAGGATTTCGATTAGTCTTCGCTAAAATTTCTCCTTGGCCATATTTGGCATAAGAAGCTATTTCAGAATTTACTGGATAATTAAGCGATTTTTTAAAATCAGTTAAGGCTTCATTCAAATCATTTGATTTATATGCTCGATTAGCCTTATCATACAACAAGGATTGATAAATAGCTTGAACATCTGCATTCTGCCCTTTCGCTTGCTTAAGATAAGCCTCAATCGCCCCTAAGTTACCCCAATTGCTCACCGTAAAAATCCTCAACTTCAATAAATCATTCAGGTTTTTACCTTTGGGGAAACGTTTGTTGCACTCATCAATTTCAGTTAATGCAACGGTAAATTTCTTTTGATCATTTAAAATACCAATTTTCTTAAGATAGGCATCTTGAGTAACTAAGGGATCAAAATTCACAGATTTAACTAAATCAAAGGATTTGAGTGCAGCCTCTTTTTGATCTAAGGCTTCCAAAACTAAGCCCTTATTATATTCGACATGTTGGCCCAATGAATCCTTAACAAAAGCAATTTTCTCAAACTCCGTTTTTGCTTCTTTAAAATTCTTGATTTTAAATAATGAAAATGCTTTTTTAAAAGTCAATAATCGTGTAATTCTCTCAGGGTATCTCGTGAATAATTGTTGGTACACCTGATAAGCCTCTTGGAAATCTTCTCGTTGAAACCTTAAATTACCCACCATCAAACCAATATCATCAAGCTTGATTTTAGAATTTGGATTTTTCAAAAGTGGGCTTGCATAAGCCAAAAGTTCGGTAAACTTCTCTTGTTTCAGCAAGGCACTTGTAATCCACCTAGGTGCTTCCAAACCATAAATTGATTCCCCTTCAATAAATTTAAAGTCCTCAATGGCCAAATCATAATGCTTACTATTGAAATTTATTAGACCCGAAAAATAAGCAGCAGGTTGGGAATATTCTTCCTCTGGTTCGCCTTTAATTTGGTTAAATATACCATGCGCCTCATCTTTTTGGCCTATTTGATAATAAGCAACGGCTAATTTGAATTTAAATTCTATGTTGGTCAGTGAACCTTTAGACAAATATTTAATGGCTCGTTTCCAATCCCCCGCCTCATAAAAATAGATCCCTAAATCACGAACCAAATCTGCAGAATATGGATTTTTAGGATAACTTTCGACAAAGCGATTGGCTAACACCTCAGCCTCAGGACGCATGGAATAAATCGAACACATGCACAATAAGTATTCAGCTGATATTTGTTCACTCAGCATTTCGGCATTCGTTTCTGTCAAACCATATAGATAGGTCCTAAATGCCTCTTGGGCCGCCAAATAATTTCTAGCTTCAAAAAAGGATTTACCTTGCCGATAATGAATTAAATGATCAGTAGAACTTTGAGTTTGCTGACCAAAAACTGATCCACAAGTAATAAAAAATATAAATATGATTAATCTAAAAAACGGAATACTATTTCTCATTAAAACCAATAAAAAAATTAGGATTAACACAATAATACGACATAATTTTCAATTTATAATCGGATATTAAACGGTTATTTCAGAATTTAATTTTTAATTAATGCCACAAATTTCCATAAATTTGAAAATTAATAAATAAACCAAGATATGGCCGTTCAATCAATCATTAAAAATACCTTTCATTTTATTATTTACGCTACTTTAATGCTAGGAGCTACAAGCATGTTTGGACAGGATATCATAAAAAAAACTCCGCCCATCAAATTAGGTGGTTATTTGATTTATGAAAAAAACGGACATGGTCTTATCGCCACGGTGGAGCTTGTCGGCAAAGGGGATTTCGAGGAAGCCAAGAAAAAATGTGAGGACTTAAATGCAAATGGATTTGATGATTGGCGACTACCGACGAAAGAAGAATTTGACCTTATCCATCCCAAATTAAATTTCAAAAAATTGGGTAATGGCGGAATATTTAAATCCACATGGTACTGGACATCTACAGAAATAGACAAAGGCAATGCGTGGACGCACAACTTAAATACAGGCATGCAATCCAGTTATTTTAAAGATTTCAAATGTAATATCATGGCTGTAAGAAGCTTCTAAACCAAATCAACCTATGAAGAATGTAACATTATTATGCTTACTATTCATTTCATCTCAATCCTTTTCCGCTCCCAAAAGAGAAAAATGGATCAAGCTTTTTAATGGGAAGAATATCAAAAATTGGACCGTCAAAATTCATCACCATGAAGTGGGCGAAAACTTTGGAAACACATTTAGAGTCGAAGATGGCATTATAAAAGTACGTTATGATCAATATGACAAGTTCAATGAGCGCTACGGACATTTATTCTACAATACACCCTACTCTTATTATAAGTTAAAATTAGATTATCGATTTACCGGCATCTGGCGCAAAGATGCTCCCTCCTATACGGAAAGGAATTCTGGTCTTATGTTCCACTCGCAAGATCCTAAAACAATACTTAAAGAGCAGGATTGGCCCATTTCCATTGAGATGCAATTTTTAGGCATGCTGGCTGATGGGAAACCAAGACCCACAGGAAATATGTGTTCTCCAGGTACCGATGTCGTATATCAAGGTCGGGTGGATCCTAGGCATTGCATTAATTCATCTTCAAAAACCTATGATGGAGATCAGTGGATTCATGCAGAACTGATCGTTCGAGGGGATTCTCTCGTCACGCACATCATCAATGGAGAAAATGTTCTGGAATATACGAATCCTCAAATGGGTGGCGGAGTAGCCAATCGTTTCAATCCGGCATTCAAAATTGATGGCCAATTATTAAAGAGTGGTTTTATAGCCTTACAAAGTGAAGGCCAAGAAATCGACTTTAAAAATATCGAGCTTTTAGATATGTCTAAGCAGAAATAATAGACTCATACTTTTTTATTTGCCGATTCATCACCCGGAACCAAATAGGCGGAAACAATGCCAAAACAATCATTCCAGGATACCCGGTGGGCATTTGAGGTGCATCATCATGATGCCGAAGGATTTGGTATTTTCGAGAGGCTAAATAATGGTGATCACTATGCCGACTCAATTCAAAGAGCATTAAACGCCCCAATAGATGATTGCTATTCCAAGAATGCTTAGGTAAAACTCGCTCAAAATTTCCATTCGGATTGCGCTTTCGTTTTAATCCATAATGCTCAATATAATTAACCGTTTCCAATAATAAAGCACCTATAGTGGCTGAAACAAGGAAAAAACTAAGTGTATTGAAACCAAAATAAAATCCAATGATCGCAATTGAAATCAGCTGCGCGCAGGTAAAAAGTAACATCTCATTTTGAAAACTAAAAAAACCTAAACCCCTCTTTTTCAACTCAGCTAGATTTATTTTCCAAGCTTTAAAATAAGTTCCAAAAACAGTTTGTGGCCAAAAAGAATAAATCGACTGGCCTAAAATAGCAGAACTGGGATCCTCTTCCGTTGCCACATGCGCATGATGTCCCTTATTATGCTCAATAAAAAAATGTGTATATAAACTTGTCAGCAGCAATAGCTTAGCCAAAAACTGCTCAAAAACAGATTTTCTATGCCCTAATTCATGACCGACATTAATCCCAAAAGTCCCACATAAAATCCCCATGGAAATTATTTGGCCCATCAAATCAAATCCTGAACTTTGTGATATATTTGAAAGAAAAAGATATAGGCAGCCATATTGCAAAAGCACAACCACATACAAAATCCAATCATAAAATTTGTCGTTTCTGATTTGATCCTCCACCTCTTCCCCCACATTTTCGTCGACGGGTTTCATGATCAACTCTAAGATGGGGATCAAGAAAAAAATGTAAATCGGCACGAGCCAACAAAATATACCCTGAGACTTGAAACCAATGATGGCCAATATGAAAATAAAAAAAGGACTCAGGTAACGAAATGGTCTCAAGAATATATTTTTCATATGTAGGGATATATGCTTCAAATATAAAATAAATTGTACCTTTAATCACAAAACAAAAGGCCATGAAATCGATTTTTTTAATTGTATGTCTTGCGCTTAGCTCATTCGTGTACGGCCAAAATACGGCAAACAGAACTATTCAGGGCTCAAACCAACAAAATTTTTCCATCATTCTGAAAGACCAGTTTATTCTAACTGGAAATAAAATCAGTGAAAATGAATCGTCTATTTTGTTCCGAGATTTTACTTTGGGGGAAATCAGCCTACAAAAATCGAGTATCCTAAAAGTTTCTGAACTAAAAGGTGAACTCTATGTAGAATTAATTTTAAATGATGGAAAAACCATTTTAGGAAAATTAGCCTCAAAAACAGAATCAACCCTAAATATT
>CANIYB010000121.1 GCA_947471105.1 Cytophagaceae bacterium | reverse complement strand
TTGTGGCTTGATTTGATCTTTTGTTTGGCCATAATTACTGTTTAACCATTCCATGTCAATTTCGTTATCGAAATGACCAATGTTACAAACGATCGCTTTGTCCTTCATCAATTTAAAGTGACGATCACGGATGATTTTCACATTACCAGTAGCAGTAACAAAAATATTAGCTCTAGTCGCAGCTTCGTCCATCGGAACTACCTCAAATCCATCCATGGCAGCTTGAAGTGCACAAATTGGATCAATTTCAGTGACTAAAACTCGGCAACCAGCACCTCTTAACGATTCGGCTGAACCTTTCCCAACATCTCCATACCCTGCGACAACGGCTACTTTTCCGGCCAACATTAAATCTGTCGCACGACGAATAGCGTCTACTAAAGACTCTTTGCAACCATATTTATTATCAAATTTTGATTTAGTCACCGAATCGTTAACGTTGATCGCTGGTAAAAATAAAGTACCATTCTTCATACGCTCATACAGACGATGAACACCAGTAGTAGTTTCTTCTGAAAGACCCTTAATCTCCTTAATCAATTCTGGATATTCATCAAAAACCATATTGGTTAAATCACCCCCATCATCTAAAATCATGTTAAGTGGTTGCTTATCTTCTCCAAAAAATAGCGTTTGCTCGATACACCAATTAAATTCTTCTTCGTTCATGCCTTTCCAAGCGTAAACTGGAATACCTGCAGCAGCAATTGCAGCAGCTGCATGGTCTTGTGTAGAGAAAATATTACAAGAAGACCAAGTTACCTCTGCTCCTAAAGCAGTTAAAGTTTCAATTAAAACGGCTGTTTGAATCGTCATGTGCAAACATCCTGCGATGCGAGCTCCCTTTAATGGTTGGGCTTTTCCGAATTCTCTTCTCAATGCCATTAGGCCGGGCATTTCTGCTTCCGCTAATTGAATTTCTTTGCGACCCCAATCGGCCAATGCAATATCTTTGACTTTGAATGGTACATACGTACCTGCTGCTAATGCCATATTTTTTATGCTTGTTATCTTAATAAAGTGCAAATTTAATCTTTTTTTTCTTCTGACGCAAAATCTTATTGAACTCCTATTTAACGGTTAAATATTAGTTATTTTTCGACTCGATACCCAAGTATTATACGGTCAAAAAAGGGAGAACACTTTCTAATTGTATTCCTCTTGAACCTTTGATTAGTATAAATGAATTTTTAATTGGGTTATCTTGAAGCCAATTATGCAAACCAAACTTATCTGGGAAATAAAATGCGTGAGGCAAATGAATGAGTGCATGCTGCATTTGTTCACCCACTAGTAATACTCTTTCAAAATGGAAGGATGAAATTAATTTACCTAAATCGGCATGCTCCTGCATAGATTCCTCGCCTAATTCAAACATATCACCCAAGATGAGAACCTTCGGGTCATTCGGGGTTCCGGCAAAGTGGCTTATGGCCACATTCATCGATGTAGGATTGGCATTATATGCATCCATTAAAACCTGATTACTTCCAGATTTGATAAATTGAGATCGATGGTTGGAAGGTAGGTAATTGGCAATACCCTGATTACATGCCTCATCGGTTAAATTAAAATGCTTTCCTATGGCGATGGCCATTTGAATATTTTCAAAATTATAAACACCGGGCAACTGAGTAGTTATTTTTTCTCCTGATGTGGTTTGGTAAATGATGGTGGGCGTTGAAGCCACCAACTGAATGGGCATTTCTTGATTCGCCAAAATCGTTTTGCTAAATACTCTTTCGGCATACATTTCGTGAACCACATTCTTGATTTCTGGCAAAAATACGGTAGAAGAATTTTGAGCTAAAAAGTCGAATAATTCACCCTTTCCCTTTTTCACCCCTTCGATTCCTCCAAAACCCTCTAAATGTGCTTTGCCAATATTCGTAATCAATCCATGTGTGGGTTGTGCAATATCGGCTAATTCTTTGATGTCACCTTGTTTATTGGCCCCCATTTCAATCACAGCAATTTCGTCATCAGGCTTGATCGATAGAATGGATAACGGAACACCTATGTGGTTGTTTAAATTACCGGTGGTGGCAAAGCATTTATATTTTTGAGATAAAACGGAAAAAATAAGCTCTTTCGTAGTGGTTTTGCCATTCGAACCCGTCAGGCCAATGATGGGAATAGATAGGGTTTTTCGGTACTGAAGGGCTAAATCTTGCAAAGCTTTTAGGCCATCCTCAACTAACAATGTTTTTTCTCCCGAATCAAATTTTGGATCATCAATGACCGCGTAGGATGCTCCTTTTTCTAAGGCATCTTTGGCTAGTATATTGGCGTTAAAATTAGGCCCTTTTAATGCGAAAAAGAGATTTCCTTTTTCTATTTTTCGGGTGTCGGTCGATATCCCAGTGGAGGATAAAAATTTCTCTAAAAGCAATGAATTAGTCACCTTCATTTTATATTTAATGCTCCAATTTGCATATTGCGTTTACAAATATCGAATGAAAAATTTAGTATTCCTTTTTTTACTGCTTTTTAGTGCTCAAATTTTAGGTCAAGGCCTTCAATTTAAGTTTAATCAAGATATTAATGTTTCGAATGGCAAAGGGATTTTGAAAAATCCATGGGCTGGGGGATTAAATGCAGTGCAATTTGCTCAGATTGATTTGAATGGGGATGGAATCGAAGATGTGCTTGCCTTTGACCGCACGAATCAAAAGGTATTTACGTATATCAATAAATCAATTTTAGGCGGGGCCATCTCATTGGTTTATGATCCCACATATGAGAAAAATTTTCCTTTCATCGAAAATTGGCTCATTGTTAGTGATTTTGATGGGGATAAGAGAAAGGATCTCTTTATGTCAACATCTGCCGGTGTTAAAGTGTATCGAAATATTTCTGTCGGCTCTAACCTTAAATTTGAAATTGTTTCTGAGGCCCTTTTTAGTGAAGGATTTTCTGGTAAAATAAACGTGTATGTGGCCGCATCTGATATCCCTGCCATAGGGGATTTAGATGGGGATGGAGATATTGATATTTTGTCTTTTGAACCTGGGGGACACTACCTGGAATTTCACAAAAACATGTCGGTCGAGAAAACAGGCCAAATGGGATTGCAATTCCAGAAAGTAGGTGATTGTTGGGGTAATTTTATTCACAACGACTGCCGAGATATTTTATTTGGGGTTCCTTGCAATGGTACTGGAAATTCGTCCATCGCCTTACATAGTAATTTATCTCCGAATCAAACCTTGCATACGGGCAATAGTTTAAGCTTGTTGGATTTAAACAAGGATGGCATTAAAGACTTATTATTTGGTCATGTTACTTGTTCAAACCTTGTTTATATGCCAAATACCGGAAGTCTAAAACAGGCTAATTTTTTAAAAGCAGAATTCGATTACCCTACTAATAATCCCGTTTCGGTTCCTTCTTTTGCGGCGGCATTTCCTTTGGATTTAAATGGGGATGGGCAAATGGAATTATTGACTTCTACTAATGCTGCTGATAATGGAGGGTATATTCAGGATTTTCAAAACTCGGTTTCTTTATTTCAATTCGAAAAGGGTGATTGGGTATTAAAATCAAAAAATTATTTACAATCTGACATGATTGACGTGGGGGAGGGTGCATCTTGTGTTTGGTGGGATGGAGACCAAGATGGAGATTTAGACTTATATGTAGCGAATGCTGGAATTCGGGGTCCAACAGGCGTCCGAGCATCGATATATTTTTTTGAAAATGTAGGCACCTCTTTAAGACCTGAATTAATTTTCAAAACAGATGATTTTGGAGGACTCTCAAAACTGATTCAAGGAACAGAAATTCAATTGTCTTTGGCGGATCTTGTTTCTTCCGGGCGGCGCCAATTAATCATATCGATACAAACATTTTTAGGGCCTGAAATAAGGTATTGTAATTCAAATACTTCTGAAATCAAGCAATATAAGCTTGCTGGATTATCTTCCGGGGATCGGCCATTATTTACGGATTGGAATCAAGATGGCCAATTAGACTTATTGGTTTTAGAAAAAAGTGGTCGAATTCGAAGTTATGACGAGTCTTTTTCGAAAATAAAAAGTGCTGATTGGGCTGGTTTTTCTAAAAAAACAGATTGGGTTTTACAATCATTTGCTTTGGCGGATGCGGACTTAGATGGTCAGTTGGAATTTATAGGTATCGATAAAGTAGGTCGTTTACATGTAGGTATTTTAGACCCAAAGGCATCATTGATTATTTGGCAAGTTGATGCCCATTTAGAGGCATTTAATTTTGGTCAAAAGGCTACAATATCTGCATCTGATTGGAATCAAGATGGTTTGATGGATATAAATGTGGGCTTATCTACTGGAGGTGTTCAGCTATTGCAAAATAAATTCATGTCTGATTTGTCTAACCTTGTTGAAAATTCTTCCTTACAGATCTGGCCTAATCCGAGTAAAGAATATGTGCAAATCATGACGAATGAAAGTGGTATGTATGAGGTGATTGATTTTATGGGCAAAAAAATAATGGCCAATGCACAAATTGAAAAGTTGATTCCTGCTAGGATTGATGTATCTCGAATCCCCAAAGGGGTATATTTCCTAAAATTCACTTCGTCAAAAAACCAAATAAGCCTAAAGAAGCTATTGGTTGATTAGAAAAATTTTGGGGCACCTAAAATAATTTGTCGGAGACTGACGATGATAATCACCATGCCTACCAAAATCATCATGGATTTCACGGGAAGTTTGTTGGCCAGTTTCGCCGCAATAGGTGCAGCGACAACGCCGCCCAGAATGAGGCCAATGATTACTTGCCAATAACCTAAACCAATGACCGTAAAAAAGGTGATGGATGAGGCAAGGGAAACAAAAAATTCGGTCAAATTAACGCTTCCAATGGTATATTTCGGATGTCTTCCCGAGGCGATTAGGGTGGATGAAACGATGGGTCCCCAGCCGCCCCCACCGATTGAGTCTAGGTAACCACCAAAAAGGGCTAGGACGCCCACACGTTTGAGTTGGCGCTTTTCCATTCGTTTAATTAATGCTTTTCGAATGATGATGACACCTAAAAATAGAGTGTATATGGATACGATTGGTTTTATGTAAGTGGAATATTCCTCTAGACTTGATAATACATAGGCTCCTATAATGGCACCAATGATCCCTGGGATGACCAATGTTTTAAATAATTTTGAATTAACATTTCCAAATTTCAAATGCATATAACCTGAGACACCGGAGGTAAATACTTCGGAGGCATGAACAGAAGCGGATGCTGCTGCAGGGGTAATGCCAACGGACAATAAAAAGGTGGTTGCGGTAACTCCATATGCCATACCAAGTGCACCATCGATCATTTGGGCTATAAATCCACCAGCGATGTAGTATAGAATTTCAGAATTGACGGAATTAAAAACAGCGATTAAATTTTCTGTCGTTAAATAACTGAATAGGAGATGGCCTACGATCATTAGGCCTAATGCATTACTTAAATGAATGATTATTTCGGTAACACTTCTTTCCCTTTTCCAAATGACCTGAATGGCCTTATAAAGGCTAGGGAAATTTTTATTGAAATTGCTAGGCTCACTGGGTAAAGACATAATCAAATTTTATTCTCTACAAAGCTAATAGACTTTACTTAATCTACCAACAAAGTAGAGTAAATATTTTTTAACAAAAAAGACTTAATTTGCGAGTTCTTTACATGATTATAAAAATTTTATGCGTACAGAGTATCAGTTTCGTGAGATTGAGAAGCAATGGCAATCTTTTTGGGAAAAAAATGAAACATTTAAATCTCAAATAAATAAAAACAAACCCAAGTACTTTGTGCTTGACATGTTTCCATATCCATCGGGTGCTGGATTGCATGTGGGGCATCCGCTGGGATATATCGCATCGGATATTATATCGCGCTATAAAAGGTTAATGGGTTTTGAGGTGTTGCATCCTATGGGATTTGATTCATTTGGTTTGCCGGCTGAACAATATGCAATTCAGACGGGGCAGCATCCTGCAGTCACTACTGAAAATAACATTGCAAAATATATCGAGCAATTGAAAAACATGGGTTTTTCTTTTGATTGGTCACGTGAAGTAAGAACTTCTGATGCTTCCTATTACAAATGGACCCAGTGGATTTTTATGAAATTATTTAATTCATGGTACAATCAGGAAACCGATAAGGCCGAGTCGATTGACACCTTGATGGATATTTTAAATAAAAAAGGTTCCGTAAACTTGCGGGCTGTTTGCGATGAGGAGTTACCTAGAATAACAGCTGATGTTTGGAATTCCTATTCCAAAGAAGAGCAATATAAATATACACTGGGCTTTCGTTTAGCTTATTTAGATGATTCAGTGGTGAATTGGTGTCCTGCGATGGGTACTGTTTTGGCTAATGATGAGGTTAAAGATGGTTTTTCTGAACGTGGTGGATATCCTGTAGAGCAGAAAAAAATGCGCCAATGGTCGATGCGAATTACGGCTTATGCGGACCGATTACTAACTGGTTTGGATGAGGTTGATTGGTCAGATTCCATTAAGGAGCAACAAAGGAATTGGATTGGAAAGTCAATAGGTGCTGAGGTTACTTTTGATATTGAAAATGTTGTCGATAAAAAAATCAAAGTCTTTACGACGAGGGTCGATACGATTTATGGTGTTTCCTTTATGGTGTTAGCGCCTGAACATGAGTGGGTAGATTCTCTGACTACTCCTGAACAGAAACATGCCGTAGATGAATATGTGAAATGGACTCAGTCTAGGTCGGAATTGGATCGTGTTTCTGAGGTTAAGCAAATTTCAGGGGTATTTACGGGAACCTATGTGATTAATCCGGTCAATCATGAGCGTGTTCCTTTGTATTTAGCTGATTATGTGTTGGCAGGATATGGTACGGGAGCTGTTATGGGGGTGCCGTCAGGGGACCAACGTGATTGGAATTTTGCAACGCATTTTGATTTACCTATTATTCCTATATTGGATGCTCAAAAAGGAATCGAAAAACAGGCTGACGCTACCAAAGAGGGACATTATATTAATTCCGGAATCATCAATGGCTTATCTTATAAAGAAGCTACAAACACATTAGTATCTTGGTTGGAGCAACGCGGAATAGGGAAGGGAAAAATTCAATATCGAATGCGAAATGCTGTTTTTTCTCGCCAACGATATTGGGGGGAACCGGTTCCGGTTTATTTTAAACCAACGTCCCAAGGTGAATTGTTGCCTT
>CANIYB010000120.1 GCA_947471105.1 Cytophagaceae bacterium | reverse complement strand
TTACCTTCTAAGTCTGTCACTTTTGGATTAAGTGTAAACTTTTAATTAACAACAACTATTTAATATTTTTTATATGAAAAATAATTTCAACAAAATCACTAAAATGTTCTTAGCAATTGGAACCATAGCCATGCTATTCGGTTGCTCTAAAACATTCTTAGATCAAAAGCCTTTCAACTCTGTAGTATTATCAGAGGCTATTAAAACAGAAGATGATATGAGTACAGCATTGACTGGCTTATACTCTTCATTAAGAGCTACCGATTTTTATGGTAGAACTTTCGCTATTAAAGGCGATTTAATGGCAGACAAATGTTTCTTGTCTTCTTCTAACTCAGGAAGATATGTATCATTCAATTTATACAATTTCACTAAAACAGATGGTTATGCCTCTGCAATTTGGTCAAATGGTTATAATGCTATTAAGAATGCTAACTTTATTATCAATGCGGGTTTAGATCCAGCTTCTAATCCGAATATAAGTCAATTAATGTCTGAAGCTTATGCTATCAGAGGTTTGGTTTATTTTGATTTAGTTAGAAACTTTGGTTTGCCTTATACCACTGCGCCCTCTAGTCCAGGTGTGCCTATTGTAACTAAGTTTGAAGTGAATTCAAAGCCTGCAAGAAATACAGTAGCTGAAGTATATGCACAAGTCATTGCCGATTTAACAAAGGCGATTTCTTTAGCAAAATACAACCAAGGTCAAACAATGAACTTTACATTGACTGCAAAAACAAGATCCTTAAACTCTTCATTTATGACTAAGTATGCTGCTGAGACTTTATTAGCTAGAGTATACCAACATAAAGGAGATTGGGCTAATGCGAAAGCAGCAGCGCTTGATGTTATCGCGAATAGCGGTTTCACTTTAGCAACTAGCTCTAACGTAATTTCTTATTGGAAAGGTGCAGCCCCTTTAACGGGTAAAGTAGAAACTATGTTTGAAGTAACAAGTGATGCGAACAACCAAGTAGGTGATGGTACATTAGCGGTATTTTTAATTGGTAAGCCAGGTGGTGGCGCTTATGGAGATATGTTAGCTACTAAAGCTTTCTATGATACATACACTACAACTGATACAAGAAGAGGTTTAATTAGCCCTGAAGTAAGATCTGGTCAATTAGGTACTGCGCATTATGTTGCAAAATATCCAATTGACAACGTAAACTTAGATGACGTTAAAGTAGTTCGTTTCTCTGAAGCCTATTTAATTTTAGCAGAAGCTTATTATAACTTAGGGGATATTACCAATGCGAATGCTACTTTAAATAAATTTGTAGTAAACAGAGATCCTAGTGCAGTGTATGCTAGCGCAGGTTCTCAAGTATTAACTGATATCTTAGATGAGCGTGCTAAAGAGTTTGCTTTTGAAGGATACAGATTCTGGGATTTAACAAGATTAGGTTACACTTTCGTGAAGCCTCAAGGTCAAGATGCTACTAATGCAGTATCTACTAAAATCACTGTTGCCCCAGGAAATACCAACTTACTTTTCCCTATTCCTAATGATGAAATTTTAGTAAACCCTAACGTTACTCAAAACGCTGGTTATTAATCTTTCTTAGTAGAATACATTTTTAAAAACCTCCTCCGTTCATTCAGGGGAGGTTTTTTTTATGAGTATATTTTCGTTTTTCGTAAAAGGTTTAATTTGATAGTTTTGTCAAAAAGTTGCCTACTAAATATTATTAAAGATTAAACAGTATTAAGAATGAATAGAATCTGTATAAATCATTTAATAAATTAATACTAACTTTATTTTCCGAAAAAAATCAATAAATATGAGAAAATTTGTCGCAATCCTTTTATGCGCAATTTTGGCTGTAACTCAAGTTACTGCACAAAATAAAACCATAAAAGGTAGGGTTACTGAAGATGGTAAAAAACCACTTTCAAATGCTTCTATCATAGTTAAAGGGACAACAGTCGCTTCAAAAACAAATGAGGAAGGTTATTATTCAATTACTGTTCCAGCTAATGGAAAAGTTTTAAAATTTAGTTCATTAAATTTTGAAGATCAAGAAGTTAATATCGGATCAAAATCTGAGATTAATGTCATCTTGGTGAATACAGTTTCTGATTTACAACAAGTAATTGTTACAGGTTATGGTACCACTAAAAAGGCTACTAATACCGGTTCAATTGCTACAGTAAAAGCTGCAGAAATTGAAAACTTGCCATTTAGTTCTGTAGATAAAGCCCTTCAAGGTAAAGTAGCAGGTTTACAATCTGTTGCTGCTTCAGGACAACCAGGAGCTAGCCAAGCTATTTTAATTCGTGGTGCAAGTTCAATTACAGCAAGCAACGCACCATTATGGGTAGTTGATGGTGTGCCTATTAATGCTGGTGATGCATCAAGACTACAAACTACAGGTAACTTATTAAGTACTTTGAATCCAAATGATATTGAAAGCATTTCTGTTCTAAAAGATGCGGCTTCTCAATCTATTTATGGTAGTCGTGCTGCCAATGGTGTTATTGTGGTTACTACTAAAAAAGGTAAAAGCGGTAAAACTAGATTCAGATTTGATACAGAAGTTGGTAATTCAGATGTTGCTTATCAAAATGAAAAGTATAAGCCATTAGATGCAAATGAATTTATTAATTTAACGCGTGATGGTTTGGTGAATGCAGGTGCTTCTGCAGCGCAAACAACTAGTATTTTAAATTCTTTAGGACAAGGTAATGGTATCAATTTTAATTGGTATGATAATATCATGCGTGTTGGTCAACAAAAACAATACAACTTAAGCGCCGAAGGCGGTAATGATAAAACTACTTTCTTCTTGTCTGGTGGTCACTTTGCACAAGAAGGTACTTCTATTAATTCTCAATTAAAGAGAAATAACGTGAATGTGAGAATTACCAATAAGGCCACTGATAAATTAACTATTGGCTTTAATTTAAATGCGGGTAATGTAAGCCAACGCGCACCTTTAAATGGTGGAGCATTCGGTAACCCATTATTAAGTACTTATTTCTTATTGCCAACCTATTCAGCGTATAAGCCAGATGGTACCTATAACTATGTATTAAACGGTGGTTTACATAATACCGTAGCTTTATCAGAATTAGATAAGCGTTTTTTACGTCAATCAAGTATTAGAGGAAGTGTAAATGGTGAGTATAAGATTTTAGACAATCTTAAATTTAAATCTGTTTATGGTATTGACTACAATGCCTTAGAGGAAGATCAATACAATAACCCACTTCATGGAGATGGATTGGCTTCTAATGGTCGTGCATTTGCTTACTATACTCGTTACTTCAACTATGTATGGACAAATACTTTAGACTTACAACAAAATATTACGCGTAACGGAGACCTTTCTTCTTCTACCCAAATTGGTTACGAAGCACAAAAGTCTGCTGGTTATTTTTCTACAGTGAGAGCAGACCAATTTCCTCCTTCTTTGTCTTTAGTTTATCCAGCATCTGGAGCGAGTCCTGTTACTGCAAGTGCTACTATTTCTGATTATACTTTTGAATCACAATTCGCTTCAACGAATTTGAATTATAAAAACAGATTTGTATTATCTGGAAGTTTCCGTCGTGATGGATCTTCTCGTTTTAGTGCAAAAAATAGATACGGTAATTTCTGGGCATTGGGTGCAACATGGAATATTGACAGAGAGGAATTTATGGCTAACAATACTTTGTTTGACCAGTTAAAACTTCGTGCTTCTTATGGAGTAAACGGTAATGCGGGTATTGGTAACTATGATGCTCCTGCATTATATGGATTTGGTTTTAACTATAACCAATTACCTGGTTCTGGACCAACGAACGTGGGTGATGAAAACCTAACATGGGAATTAAACAAACCAATGAATATTGGACTTGACTTTAGCGTATTAAAAAATAGAGTCAATGTTACTATCGATTACTATATTAGAAAATCTGAAAATTTATTATTGAGTGTACCTTTATCAAATACTTCTGGTTTTGGTTCTGCTACAAGAAATATTGGATCAATGGAGAATAAAGGGGTTGAACTTTCTTTAAATATTATTCCTGTTCAAACCAAGGACTTCCGTTGGGATCTAGATTTCAATTTCTCTAATAACAAAAACAAAATCACAAGCTTACCTAATGCTGCAGACATTCTTAATGGAAACTTTATTATTCGCCAAGGCGAAAGTTTAAATACTTTCTTCTTACGTGAGTGGGCTGGCGTTGATAGAGCAACAGGAGATCCATTATGGTATACTACTGACAAGCATCAAGCTTCTTCTAACATTTATCCAGGTGCTAGTGCCCGTATTTTAGCGGGACAAGCCTTGCCTAAGTTTTTTGGATCTTTGACGAATGCCCTTAGCTATAAAGGCTTTAACTTAAGTGCTCAGTTGTATTATAATTTTGGAAACCAAGTATTTGATACTTGGAGAGGGTATTATTTAGGTTCTGGATTTGGAGCATCATTTAATAAAGTTAAACGTCAATTAGATGCTTGGAAACAACCAGGAGATATTACCACGGTGCCTAAATATGTTTACAATGGTAACAAGAACTTTAACGCTGGTTCAACTTATAACTTGAATGACGGAAGTTTTGTGCGTGTAAGGGATATACAATTAGGCTACACGCTTCCAAAAGCATATGCTGAAAAGCTTAAGATAGGAAGTGCTAATTTTTATGTTCGAGGTACGAATTTGTTCACATGGGTTAAAGACGAAAATTTACCATTTGATCCTGAACAAGGTACTGGAAGTGCATCCAACTTGAATGTATTTATTCCTAAAACAGTTACTGTTGGGCTTAGCCTAGCTTTCTAATAAAAGTTAATTTCAAATAGAAAAGAATATGAAACGAATTACAATAAAAAATATGATAGTAACAACAGTGTTGTTTTTATCATTAGCATCTTGTGAAAAGAGTTTTTTAGAATTACAACCTCCCACCTCTTTAACACCTGAGTTTGCATTAGCTACTGAAGCTGATTTACAAGTGGCCTTGCGTGGAGCTTATGCTGGTTTAAAAAATACAGCATTGTATGGTAGGTCATTACCAGTCCTTGGTGATATCATGGCCGATAATACTTATCAGTCTACGCAAAACACCAATCGTTATACATCCTATAATCTTTACAATTATCTTGTAACAGATGGTGATGTAGCCGGTTTATGGAATGCAAGCTATACAGTAATATTACGTGCCAATAATATTATCAACTCACCTATTGCAGACAATGCAAATATTCAACAAATTAAAGGAGAAGCTTATGCTATTAGAGCGTTGGCTTACTTTAATCTAGTTCGTTATTTTGCATCGCCTTATACAGTAGACCCTTCTAAATTAGGCGTTCCTATTATAACCACCTATCAAGCCGATTTAAAGCCTGAAAGAGCTAAAATTGCTGATGTATATAGTTTAATCAACAAAGACTTAGACAAGGCCTATACTTTAATGACTAAGTTCACGAACTCTTCACAGTTCAGTAAGTACTCAGCAAAAGCATTACAAGCCAAGGTTTATATTACAATGGGCGATAAAACAAATGCAAAGACGGCAGCACTTGATGTAATTACCAATAGTGGCTTTACTGCTATTAGTGCTGCAGCACATAATGGCTATTGGGCAGGTGTAGCACCTAGAACGGATAAAGTGGAAACATTACTTGAGATATCATTTGATGCGGTAGCAAATAACGCATTTGATGCTTTAGCTTATATCTATTTACAGTCTGGTAACTATGGAGATATGTTATGTTCTTCAGAATTATATGACTTATATGAAACAAATGATATCAGAAAATCTTTATATGCTACAGGCACAAGAGGAGGACTCGCCTCTGTTTTTGTAAATAAATTCACTTCATTTTCAGGAGACCACACAGATACAAAAGTAATTAGAATGTCTGAAATGTATTTAATTGCTGCAGAAGCTTCTTATCCTTCTAATACAGCAGACGCACTTAAATATGTAAATGAAGTTACTAGCAGAAGAGGTGCAACAGCGATCGCTTCTAGCGGTTCAGCTTTATTAGAAGACATCATTACTGAAAGAAGAAAAGAATTAGCTTTTGAAGGTGAAAGATATCTTGACATGCAAAGATTACAAAGAAATATTGTACGTAGTAAAAACTACCCTGCTTCAGCATTGTCTATTGAGTTTACAAACTACAGAAGAATCATGCCAATTCCACAAGGTGAATTAGATGCAAATCCAAACATCAAATCTCAACAAAATCCAGGTTGGTTCTAAATCAACTTAGATTATTTTATAAGTAAGGCAGCCAATTGGCTGCCTTACTTATTTTTAACAAGTTTTATTTTAAAAAATCGAGCAAAGCCTTTAGTTTTAACAGACAATATTGAAGTATGAAAAAAGTATTTATTCCATTTATTTTATTGCTGGTGTTTCAAACTAGTCAGGCGCAGTTATTGCAATTGCAAGATCCTGTTTCTAGTAAAAATTTTAACCCCGATAAATATGCGGGTATAAGAGGCACACCTCTATTTCAAGATAAGTGGATACATGGCTCAGTTGTAACCACAAAAGGTGTTTATCCCGATTTAGAATTGAAAATAGACCTCTACGACAATATCTTATTTTTTAATAAAGAAGACGCCTCCTTTGAATTATTAGATCAAATTGTATCTGTGAAGCTTTTCCCTAAATGGCCCGATACTTTACAACAATTCATTTTTGTGAAGGGGATGAGCCAAAACGGTCTTAGACCCGAGCAATATGTGCAAGCTTTGGTGGGCACAGGGGCAATTCAACTCTACCGTTCCGATATTAAGCAGGTAACTGAAATGAGCGAAATTAACGCTGGTATGATTAAAACCTTCGCTAATACAAGCAGATATTATATTAAAAAGGGAGATCAGCTCAAATTAATAAAGTTGAATAAAGAAGAGATCATGCCTTTTTTAATGGACAAGGAAGCAGAACTGAATTCGGTGATTGAAGCAAAAAGACTAAATCTTAAAAAAGAATCAGATATTATACAAGTTATACAAGCTTATAATCAAGTGCAATAATGATGTATTGCCCCTTTAAATTTTCTTTATATGAAAAATACAAGTATTCTATTCTTAGCCATAATCTATTTATTAGTAGCCGCTTGCAAAAGTAATGAAACTAAAATAGGCGATTGGAAAGTATATGGAGGGGGCAAAGAAAATATTAGGTATTCTGGTTTAACAGAAATAGACACTAGCAATGTGGCTCAGCTTACGAAGGCTTGGGAATTTCATACTGGAGAT
>CANIYB010000119.1 GCA_947471105.1 Cytophagaceae bacterium | reverse complement strand
TTGGGTTTACTTCCTTTTGAATGATTAAATCAACCACTCGTATCTGAATCGCCGGAGGTAAGTCATTCGAAAGAAACGTTTTCAATTCCGCTAATCCATCTTTTTGGCGTTTTAAATAATCCAAATAAGCTTCTGTAGCCTGAGTTGGATCATATGCACCCTTGGCTTGTAAAGCTAAATTCTTAAGTTTTTTTCCATCCTCAACACTTCCTTCTTTGGAAAGTTTTCGTAATTGAATTTGAGTCTCACGAGATTCTTTCTGCTTATCGATGGGCGTTTGAGCCAACAAGCTGATAGGTAAAAAGCTACCCACCAACAGCCATAAAATTATTTTCTTTGTCTTCATTTTCTTCAAAATTAAAGGATATAAGGCGCTCTCATCGGTTGGTCCATCAGCTGTTTAGCTTCTTCATCACCTACGATTTCCTGCTTAATTGGATCAAATTTAAGATTCCGATGCACACGCATGGCAATCAATCCAAGGTTAACAAGTGTACAAGAACGGTATCCATTCGCCTCATTTAAGGCAAATGTTTTTCTGTTTTTAACCGCATCCACAAAATCCGTTTGTTGGGCTGCCGGCTCAGGGAACTCGGCCAACTTACGATCCAAGTCTGGAATGTCCGTTTTGAAATTCTTATATAATTTGCCCTTAGGACCCTCGATATAAGCTACTTTATCATCTTTTCCTTCTCCATCTAACACGATTTGACATCCATCTGCATAGGTATAAGTAATGCGATTAAAGATTCCTACCGCGTCTTTATCTTGAACAGGCGCATCCACTTCGATAAAAATGGGACTTGTGTCATCTTTTCCTAATAAATACTGAATTGGATCCATGTAATGCTGTCCCATATCTCCCAAAGCACCTCCATCATAATCCCAATACCCTCTAAAAGTACCATGAGTACGGTGAACATGATATGGTTTATAAGGCGCAGGCCCTAGCCATGATTCATAATCCAATTCCAAAGGAACCGGTTGAGGCGTCAAATCCGTTTTTCCAATCCAATAAAATTTCCAATCAAATCCAGTGTGTTTGCTGACAGTAACTTTTAAAGGCCATCCCAACAATCCTGAATCCACTAATTTCTTGATCGGTTTCACAGGTGTATTCATCCCGTAAAAATTACTTTCAAATCTAAACCAGGTATTTAAACGAAAAATTCTTCCATGTTGCTGAACAGCTTCCACTAACCTTTTCCCTTCTCCAATCGTACGAGTCATCGGTTTTTCACACCAAACATCCTTCCCAGCGCGCGCCGCATCAGCTGCAATAATTCCATGCCAATGAGGAGGAGTGGCTACGTGAACGATGTCCACTTCAGGGAGTTGGATTAATTCTCTATAATCACTAAAGGCTTTGACTCCTTTTTCTACTTTATCAAGACCCAGCTGCAGATTTTTTTTATCTACGTCACACATTGCCACCACTCGAGTACCGGCATAGGGTATATGTCCGCGACCCATGCCACCAGTTCCTACAATAGCTTTTGTTAATTGGTCACTAGGAGCTAAAAAACCTTTACCTAATACATGACGGGGTACAATGCTAAAGGCGGTCAAACCAAGGACTGATTGTCCTAGAAATTTTCTTCTTGATACACTCATTTCGATTAAATAGGTTGAGATACCAAGTTATAAAAAAAAATGCAAAAAATAATCCTTTTCTTTTAAGCGAATAAAAGGCCCAACCACAAAATAATAAAATCTTAATGTAGACCCTTTTTGCTAGGTAAGCACGACACACAAACTACGAGCTCCATGGGCTCCTATGACCAAGGACTGTTCGATATCAGCTGTCTTTGAAGGGCCTGAAAGAAACAGGCCAAAATCGGCGTAATTCCCATCCAAACGCTCATAAGCTTCATGAAGCGTAGCTACAATCTCGGATTTAGCCACATAAATAACCAAATGCTGGCATATAAAGGGCGCCACTCGATTAGGTAAAAACTGATCCGATAACCAAATAGCTCCATTCTCCGCCACCCCAAACATTCCGTCGATTTCTAATACATCCACAGCTTCTAAATCGAGGCCATTAGCCACCACATCCTGCGACGTGTAACGCTGCAAATCTGGATAAATTTCACTTAAGCGAGTCTCCGCATTCTTCTTATTTTCCACTTCTATGCACATGGCGCCAACAATCGACAAAGAATTTTTAAAGTCACCGACAGGATCTTTAGTGGCCGAATAGCTTTTGAAATCGCCAGGATGAGAAATTTCTCTTTTCTCCAACGCTTGAATAGCCCCAAAAATGTCTGACCTAGAACTCATTTATTTTCGATTTTTATACCAAGACTGAAAACTTTCCTTGGGTGCATCTGGCATTTCTCGCTGTTTGAACCAAGGATTAAAGCTATTATTGACAATAAAAGGAGCAAAACGCATCACCAGACGCCCTATATACCCGGCCATTCTGAAAATGGTTGGACTTGAAAAAACAAAGGCCATTCCCTTCATCGACAAGGACTTACCCAATGGCGCTAAGCCATCTTTCATTAAATCCTGACGCCAAAACCACAACTGCTCATGAATATTAATTTTCACGGGACAGACATTGGAACATGATCCACAAAGTGTACTGGCAAAAGGCAAATCGACATTGGCGGACTTATCAAAATTAGGAGCTAAAATGGATCCAATAGGTCCAGCCACTGGTTGATGATAACTATGACCCCCACTTCTACGATACACAGGACAGGTATTAAAACACGCGGCACAGCGAATGCACTTTAAGGAATTACGGAACTCGTCGCGGGCCAATTGGCGCGTGCGACCATTATCCACCAACACAATATGCATTTCTTGCCCCTCACGAGGTTTCGCAAAATGACTTGAATACGTAGTGATTAATTGGCCCGTAGCACTTCTGGCTAACAACCTCAAAAATACACCAAGGTCTTTTCGCTTAGGAATCATTTTTTCAATGCCCATGCAAGCGATATGAACTTTGGCTAAATGCGCCCCCATGTCAGCATTTCCCTCATTCGTACATACTACAAATTCACCCGTCTCCGCCACGGCAAAATTAACTCCCGTAATGGCTACATTGGCTCCTAAAAAATACCCACGTAAATGTTGGCGTGCAGCCTCAGTCAAAAACTGAGGATCTTTATTTCCTTTGGGCGTTCCTAAAAACTCATGAAATGTCTCGCCAACATCCTCCTTTTTCAAGTGAATGGCAGGCAAAACGATATGACTAGGAACCTCATTTCTAAATTGGACAATGCGCTCACCCAAATCCGTATCCACAACCTCCACTCCTTTTTTGGTCAAAAACTCATTCAAATGACATTCCTCCGTCAGCATGGATTTACTCTTCACTAATGCCTTTCCACCATGTTTTGAAATGATCGAATGGACAATTTCATTGTGCTCATGTGCATCTTTGGCCCAATGAACAATGATTCCATTTTTCTGAGCCTTCGCCTCAAATTCCTCTAAATATTGACCCAAATTAGCCAGTGTATGGTCTTTTATTAATGACGCCTGCTCGCGCAATGCCTCCCACTCAGGCAATAATTTAGAAACTTTATCCCGCTTGGATCTTACAAACCAAAGGGTTTCATCATGCCAAGTCGTGCGCTCAGCATCGGCAATAAATTTCTCTGAAGCCTCCGCGTGATTAAGCATGATTTAATATTTCTACAATATGTTTCACCTGAACTTTTGACCCTTGTCTTTTTAAAATTCCTTCCATGTGCATTAAGCAAGAAGTATCACCGCCCACAATAAATTCGATTTCGTTTTTTAAATGCGATTCCACTCGGTCCTGACCCATTCGTACAGAGACAGCCTCCTCGGTCACACAAAAAGTACCCCCAAAACCACAACATTCATCCGCACGTTCAGGGTACACATATTCCACTCCCTTCACTAAATCCAATAAAGAAGCTAGTTTAGAAAATGGTTTTTCATTTAACTCGGTCATCGAACTTAGATGTAAGCCGCGCTGGCCATGGCAACTCTGATGCAAACCAATTTTATGCGGAAAATTAGCCGATAACGATTTCACTTTCAACACATCCACTAAAAACTCACAAATTTCAAATACACTTTTGCGAATCTTTTCGGATGGATGATGTTCCTTTAAATGCAAAATACATGAACCCGATGGGCCTACGATGTAATCAAACCCTTCAAAGTTTTTAGAAAAATTAGTATCACAACCTTCCGTAGACGAAGCAAAACCAGAATTGGCCATGGGCTGGCCGCAACATGTTTGATTGGAAGGCACGTGAACTTCTACACCTAGTTTTTCCAATAACTCCAAGGTCGCTATCGCCACCTGAGGGTAAAATTGGTCCACATAACAAGGTACAAATAGAGCTACACGCATGTTAAAATTTTATAATTTTTACGAGATCCATAGGGATTTCATTGGTATTCCATGTTTCATGCATCATCAATGCGGCTCCTAATGAGCTCGCCTGGGCAACTTCCGCCCCATAAATTTCAAAGGCAGGAAAAGCATGTACTAAGAAATTCATATATAATGAGTTTTTACTAAATCCTCCATCGACCAATATTTTGGTCACGGGAGTACCCTCTTTCAACAACAACCTCAATGAAAATATTTGTTGGCACGCCAAATCAATCATCAATTGCACATAGGCTAACTCGTAGGTTGGGAATTTGTTTAAATCTCTCGCATTAAAATCGCAATCAACTAAATAATCCATGTGCGCCTGATCCACCGAAGGAATATTTTTCATTTGATCGTCTAAAACTTCTAGATAGGAAGCGTTAAATTCAACACTTTTATACTGGGTGGGCGATGCTTGGTAATGCTCTTGCAGTCGCTTAATTTGAATCTCATGCGTATTTCCTGCAAATAAACGAGCCGCCTTTACGGGCTTTCCATTTCCTTGTAAAAAACATAAGACATCATTTTTTAATTCGATCGCCGAAAGGGGTTCTTCATCAAAAGGGTTCATGGCAATGCACCAAGTCCCTGTAGACAACAGCAAAAAAGGAGAATGCATCACCCGCAAATATGGCACTAAAGCCGACGAAGAATCATGCAAACCTAAACCCACTGGAATGTTTGTTTCCTCATTTAGATAGGAAGTATTTGATGGCGCTATTTCGGGCAATTTATTTCTTAGACCAAAATCCGTCACCCAATCATGATACGTTTTTTTATCAAAATCCCAAAGGGCGGTGTGGCAACCAATCGACGTGATTTCAGAGGCAAAATTTCCGGTAAAAATGGACGATAAAAAATTAGGCCAATGCATGACCCACCTCGTTTTTTCCCAAACCTCTAAACTCACCTGAGATACTCTAAAAGCCTGAAGACCTGAATTTAAATTACCTAAAATGGGTGAAGCAGTCGCACGGGCAAATTCATCCTCCCCTCCATAGTTTGAATAGGGGAAAAGCCCCTCAGGAAAAGCTTTTAAATAATTATAGAGTGGACTGACTGCATGGCCTTTTTCGTCAACAAACACGACGGTGGCGCCGTATCCAGAAAAATTAAGTGCACAAATTTGATATTCAGGAAGGGAATTAATTTCAGCAAAAGTCTGCAACATCCACAAACGAACAGCAGGTAAGTCTTCCCCTAGAAAACCATCCTCATCAGGAATTTCATTGAAATTTTGTTGGCGTTCGAAGACAATCTGGTACAATTCATTCCATAGGAAAACTTTTTTATTCGTTTTACCAATGTCAAAAACTGCCATGACCTTCATGCGATCCCCCATGTTATAATCCAGTCGCCTGCGTTTTTTCTCCGCGCGTTTCGATCAATTTTGCTCGCGCATTTGAATGCCTAAAGTAAGCCAATGGATCCAAAGCACCCCCTAATTCCAAACGAGCTTGAGCGACGAGTGAACGTACATCCGTTCTGAAAGCGGCTTGTAAAATTTCTTGGCATTGAACGACATCATTTTCGTCGCGGGCAATTTCTAATGCTTTTTGATCCACCAATAAGGCCTGAGCATAGGCGATTTGAATCGCTTCAACTGATTGCATTAAATCTTCTAAGGGATCTTTCACATTGTGTGAAGCGTCGATCATCCAACCAAGGTCTTTTGCGTGGTTCATTCCATTCGCATCCATTCCTTCCACTAATTCGTTGAAGATTAAAAACAACTGATAAGGCTTAATGGATCCAGCGGTTAAATCGTCATCTCCATATTTGGAATCATTGAAATGGAATCCACCTAATTTACCTTCCATTAACAAGATTGAAACAATTTGCTCAATGTTGGCATTGGGTAAATGATGGCCTAAGTCCACTAAGGTATACGCTTTCGGACCTAATTTATTCACCATGGAATAGGAAGCACCCCAGTCACCCACGGTCGTCGAATAGAAATTAGGCTCATAGGCTTTATATTCCAAATATAATTTCCAATCGGAAGGCAAAGCGGCATAAATCTCTTCTAAACTCTCAACCGTTCTTTGGTAGGTTTTTCGGAAGTTCAATTGGCCAGGAAAGCAAGAACCGTCGGACAACCAAACCGTTAAGGATTTAGAACCCAAACTCACTCCGTGCTTAATGACGTCAATATTGTGATCAATGGCCTGTTTACGCGTCGCTTTGGAAACGTGTTGCAACGACCCGAATTTATAGGAAAGCGCTTGGCCTGATTGGTCTTGGAACGTATTTGAATTCACTGCGTCAAAGGCTAAGCCATGCTGAGCAGCTAATGTCATAATGGCCTTAGGATCGGAAGGTATATCCCATGGAATATGTAAAGAGATGGCACCTGAAGATTTATTCAACGAATGCAACAAACCGACATCGGCAATTTTCTCCTCTAAATTTCTAGGTTCTCCTCCCGCTGAAAAACGTCCAAATCGTGTACCTCCTGTACCTAAAGCCCAAGAAGGAATCGCAATTTGAAAATCTTTCAATTTTTGAACAAGACTAGAAGGAACATTCACCTCACTGGTAAGAAATTCAAGTTGGCGTTTATGCCTCCCTACTAAACCTTCATTATGACTCGAAATATCCATATCTATCTTAAAAAACCAGCGGCCACTCCACCATCCACATTCAAGGCATTTCCAGTCGATTTACTCAATAAGCCACCTACAAAAGCAAAACATGCATTGGCAATGTCTTCTGGCAATACCGACTTATTTAAAATAGTTCTTTTGGCATAAAATGCAGGTAATTCGGCCACCGTAATGCCATAAGCTTTCGCTCTACCTTCGGCCCAACCGCCTGCCCAAATATTGGAATCAGCGATAACCGCGTCTGGATTTACCGTGTTTA
>CANIYB010000118.1 GCA_947471105.1 Cytophagaceae bacterium | reverse complement strand
TTTCAACCGATTTTTAAATCGGTTTCTGCACCAACAAAAAACAATTTACTCGCGGAAAAGACCAATCAATTTTTATACCGAACAGAGTCAATCACACAACATAAGCCTGCTTGAAATACAACGAGAGCCCCCGTTCCATACCAAAACCATTCCCCTCCTTGCATTTTTGAAATTCCAGCATCAATGGCTAAAGATAATCCGGCACCCGTTAAAATCAAACCTCCCGCCGACTGAAGTAACCATCTTAATTTAGTATTTTTTTTCATATCAAGTATTGAATACGCTAATTTATACAAACCTGAATTATTGCAGAGCATTAAAAGAATATTTATATTTGAAGTATATGAAGTTGAACGATTGATTGATCAATTTTGCGCTTCGCTCTAAAACCTATCATTCTATGATGAAGAATCTATTAATAGTCATTCCCTTGACTATTTTCCTATGCTTTCATGCGCAAGCAGAAGACTACAAGGCTTCGATGTTTGGGATCAAATCCAATGGGACGACCCTAAACACCAACTCAATTCAAAAAGCCATCGATTTTATCCATGAAAAAGGCGGGGGCCGACTCGTATTTTATGTGGGGCGCTATTTAACAGGAACCATCCAACTTAAATCCAATGTAACCATTCATTTAGAGGAAGGTGCCACATTGCTCGGGTCCACCAATATTTATGATTACAACATCAATGGACCCCATTTCTCATCGCTAATTTCTGCTTATAAAGCTGAAAATATCGGACTGACCGGAAAAGGGGTTGTCGATGGACAAGGCCGGGATTTGGCTTATACTCTGTTAGACCAAGTTCAAAAAGGAATATTAAAAGATGAATTAGCCAATGATAGACCTGCGCTTCGTAGGCCAAAAGGCATATACTTTCGCGAATGTAAAAACGTGGAAGTTTCAGGCATCATGGTTAAAAATGCGGCCGAATGGGTCGTTGTGTTTGATCAATGTGAAAATTTGAAAATTGACAAAATCACGGTCGACAGCAAGGCTTTTTGGAACAACGATGGAATCGATATTGTCGATTGTAAAAATGTGGTCCTTAGCAATTCATTTATTGACGCAAGTGATGATGCCATCTGTTTTAAATCACATGATCCCACAAAACTTTGCGAAAATGTAGAGGTGCGTAATAATGTGGCTAGATCTAGCGCGAATGGTATAAAATTTGGAACAGTGACCTCAGGAGGGTATAAGAATTTTAAGATTGTCAACAATAAAGTATATGATACGTTTCGTTCTGCGATTACCATCGCTACGCCTGATGGAGGGGTGATTGACAATATTTTTGTCGACAGTTTATATGCCTATAACACAGGAAACTCCATTTATTTGAGAATTGGTGCTCGCTGGAACAAAGGCCGAACAGGTTCCATGAACAACATTACGATTCAAAATATGTATTGTGAAATCCCCAATTCAAAACCAGATGCGGGAAGAGAATACGAGGGGCCCGTTGAAGATCTTCCACGGAATATCTCACCGGCTAGCATCGTAGGTTTGCCAGGACAATATATATCAAATGTAACCCTCCGTAACATTCAAATTGTCGTACCGGGAAACAGCAACCCCACCTACGCCTATCGAGGCATTAAGCCCGCCGACTTAGATAGTATTCCAGAAATGCCGGCAGCCTATCCGGAATATTCCCAATTTAAGGAATTACCTGCATGGGGATTTTATGTCCGACATGTCAAAAATCTAACCATTGACAATGTAACATTAACGGCGCAAGGAAAAGAATACCGACCGGCCATCGTCTTAGATGATGTGCAAGGAGCCACTTTTTCCCAAATGAAATACATCGAACCTGAAAGCAATAAGAAGAAACAAGTACATGTGTATAAGTCTTCCGAAGTGTTGCTCAAGAAATAACCGACCCTACCTATGATCTATAAAAATAAAATTACGCTATTCTTTTTCTTGCTTTTGGGCTTTCAGCTCTCAGCCAAAGATTATGTAGCCACGGAATTTGGTGTTAAAAATGACGGCCTCACGCTGAATACATGTTCCATTCAAAAAGCCATTGATTTTATCCATGAACATGGAGGCGGAAGGCTTGTGTTTGAATCCGGAAATTATGTGACTGGAAGTATTTATTTGAAATCGAATGTGACGCTCCAATTAGATTATGGCGCAACGATTTTGGGATCTACTAATCCATTCGATTATGTTAAGGATAAGAAGATCGGTTGGATGTCCATGATTTTTGCGGTAAACCAGGAAAATATAGGGATTACTGGGAAAGGGATCATCAACGGTCGTGGATTTACTACGGCAAATAACATGGTTAATTACATTCACCGAGGAGTTTTTATCGACCCGTTGAAATATGACCGTCCCAATGAAACCAATCGACCCCAAAATATTTATTTCCGCGAATGTACCAACATCATAATCACGGACATCACGCTGAAAGATCCTGCTAGTTGGAACCAAACCTATGACCAATGTAAAAACCTGTATGTGGATCACATCACTGTAGACAGTAAATCGTATTGGAACAATGACGGAATCGATGTAGTAGACTGCGATGGAGTGGTGATCAAAAATTCCTATTTTGATGCGGCAGATGATGTGCTTTGTTTCAAATCGCATTCAGCTCAACATATTTGTCAAAATGTAGTGGTGGATAATTGTGTCGGTCGGTCTAGTGCCAACGGGCTAAAATTTGGTACCGTGTCACGTGGGGGATTTAAAAATTTCAAAGTAACCAACCTAACCATTTTTGATACCTTTCGATCGGCAATCACTTTCGCCGCTGTAGATGGAGGCGAAATTGAAAATATTGTGATAGACGGGGTGCGTTCCATCAACACAGGGAATGTGATTTACTTGAGGATTGGCGATCGCTGGAGCAGTGGAAAGAAACCCTACATGAAAAACATTACGATCTCAAATGTATATGCGGAAGTACCCTTGGGAAAACCCGATGCGGGGTACAATTTTGAGGGACCGATTGAAGACCTACCTCGTAACATCTCCCCAGCCAGCATTGTGGGATTGGTAGAAAATAAAATCCAAAATGTGACGCTCAAAAACATTCAAATTGTGTACCCTGGAAGTGGAAATCCCATGTATGCGAAACGTGGTTTAACGCCCGCTGAACTGGATGGGGTTCCTGAAATGCGAGAGGCTTATCCTGAATTTTCACAGTTTAAGGAACTGCCAGCCTGGGGATTTTATGTCCGTCATGCGGAAGGAATTACCTTTGAAAATGTCACATTCACGGCTCTTAAAAAGGATTACAGACCTAGCGTTGTCCTAGACGATGTCAAGAATGCTACTTTTTCAGGGCTGGTGGTGAATGAACCAGAGAGCATTGGGAAACAACAAGTATTCCCCTACAAGACCAGTAACTTGATTATTAAATAAATACACAGGCTCTTCGAATTTATCTAACCTTAATCGACGAGCGTATAACATCAAAAGAAATGCAAAAATTGTTCTTAAAAATATGTTTAATCATGCTCATAAGCCAAGGGGCTTTATGCGCAAAAGACTATAATGCTTCCTTATTTGGTATAAAATCGGACGGGATTACCTTAAATACTCAGTCGATCCAAAGGGCCATTGACTTCATCAGTGAAAAAGGCGGAGGTAAACTTAAATTTTACGTGGGCCGATATTTGACAGGTAGTGTCCAATTGAAGTCCAATGTCAGCATTGAATTGAACGAAGGTGCGGTGTTGGTGGGCACTACGTCCATTTATGATTACATGGGAATTAACGGTACTAAAGCGTTAATCATGGCCGATGGCCAGCAAAACATAGGCGTCATGGGCAAAGGAGTCATTGAGGGACAAGGAGCTGGAGTGATTGAACAAATAAACAAACAAATTAAAAAGGGATATTTGGAAGAAAGCATGGCTCAGGCTAGCCCAGGTTTAATTGCGATGAAAAATTGCATTGGCGTCAACATCGAAGGTTTTAATTTGCAAAATGCCTCAGGAAATTTTGTAACATTTTCAGGCTGCAAGCAAATAAGTATTAAAGGGATTAGCATTAAAAATCCTGCTACCAAAGAAGGTAAAGGATTAGTTTTCGCGCAAATTGACGGTTTGAAATTGGAAAACCTATTCATTGAAACCGCAGGTGCAGAAATACATTCGGATGGTCAATCGAAAAATATCACGATTGTCAACTGCAAAAATGCGTCTGGAAAAAGCTTGTTGATGAAGAATTAATCAATACCCTTTTATTTCTTCTGATAGACACGGACGTAATCCACTTCCATGCGGTTAGGGAATTCGGTTTTTGATGGATCTCCCCCATTCATACCCCCCATGGCTAAATTTAATAACATGTAATGGGGTTGCTTGAAAGGATTGAAACCACTTCCATTTTTGTTGACGACTTGATTTAACATTACTTTGTTAAGCAATTGATTATCACAATATAAAGCGATGAATTCCTCCGTCCAATCCATGCGCCACACATGAAATTGTTTTGACCACTTGGTTCCCCCTAATGAATCCACTTGAAAGGTATTGCTAAACCATTCTGTTTTTTGGTTGGGCCCCAGGCAAGCGATATTGGCCAATAACTTACCGCGATAGTACTCCATGATATCGATTTCGCCATTTCCGGGCCAACCTTTTTCAACGCCCAACGTCCACCAAGCAGGCCACATGCCTGGGCTGATATCGATTCTGGCCCTCAGCTCAAATCTTCCGTATTGCCATGTTTTTTTTCCTCTGGTCAACAAACAGGATGAAGTATAATCGATGGTTTTTCTATTCCTGCGCCAGTCGCTACTACCTTCTTGATAGCGGGGATTTGGCTTTTGCTCTTTTCTTGCTTCGATGATGAGCAAACCATTTTTGCAACTTGCATTTTCTGTTTGGTACCATTGCAACTCCTGATTGCGAACAAAGCCATGCTCATAATTCCAATTTGTACTATCAGGTTTTCCCTCTTGATTAAACTCATCGGCCCAAGCTAAGGTATACCCATCTTTATCTACTTGATTGCTGGATAACTGGCGACTGCATGCCAAAAAAACAATAAAGCCTACAAATAAAAAAGGGATGATTCTTAAGTTATTCATCATGGAAAAATTTATAAAAAACTACTCAACTACCCAATGATATGAACCTGAGCCCAACTCTGTTTGGAATTCATTGGCTGAAGCAGTGAACTTCACTGGTTTTCCACCTTCCGTAATTTTTGCACCTTGAGGAATAAGTAACCTAACATGGGCACTGGTATTAGCTGGAATTACAAAATCATACGTAACCTTATTCCCTTCTTTTTTCCATTGACTACTAATTTTACCATAAACTGTTTCAACAAAGCCTTTGGCATAAGTAATTTTTCCTGAAGGATCGGGAGTAGGTTGTAAATTAAAGTGTTTAAAACCAGGAGAATTTTCATCTCGTTGAATTCCTAAGGACCACGTATACATCCAAGCAGCCACGGCTCCAAACGAATAATGGTTAAATGAATTCATGCTATTATTTCCACCAAACCCATTTTCCAATGTGTAAGAATTCAATCGCTCCCAAATTGAGCTTGCTCCATTCGCCACAGAATATAACCAAGATGGATACGTTTTTTGAGTTAATAATCCATAGGCAACATCATGGTGACCATTTACCGATAAAGCCTCACTAATGGATGCGGTGCCAATAAATCCAGTCATCAAGGAATAAGGAGGACGCGATATCCCTTCGTCATCTTTGTTGGAACGCTTCACCGTTTCGACCAAATTTTGAACAGCAAAAGGAATGTTTTTTTGATCATAAATTCCTAGACCCAAAGGAATCGCATAAGAAGCTTGGGTATCGACGATTTGGCCTTTATCGGAAACAGGCGGAGTGGCCGCAGGTGCTGGAGCTGCTCCTGGAGGACCCATGCGTGCGGCACGAACACCTGACTTAACACTTTTATGGCTAACTGGATCAAGGTAAATTTGATTAATCACTTTTTTCCTTGCCTCATATTGCTCCATATACGTAGTCTCATCAAGCTTAAATCCTAAAAATGCAGCTACTTTGGACATGATTTTTAGATTATAAGTCTGATAAGTCATCCAAAAAAGGGTGTTGTCATTTTTATTATTTTCAGGGCTTAGCCAGTCGCCCAATGGACCTTCGTTCAAAATGCCATTGGCTGGATCCACCTTCGTATCTAAAAAGCTTACATAGCGCTTCATTGCATCATAATGTTCGGACAACATCGATTTGTCCCCATATTGCAAATAAGTTTCCCATGGAATCACAATGCCAGCACTTCCCCATAGGGTTCCCCCAAATCCACCGCCCATAGGCGCCACATCTGTAAATCGGCCATCAGCTCGTTGAACATCACGCATCCCTAATAAATGTCGGCGCATAAAATTATTTACAGGAGCCATCATGGTAGCCGTTTTAGAAAATACATTAATGTCGCCACTCCAACCCATTCGTTCATTTCGAGCGGGAGTATCCGTGGGAATAGATAAAAAATTACTGCGCATGGACCACGTGATATTCTGCCATAATTTGTTGACCATAGGGTCAGAACTCACATATTCAGATCCAATGTGATCGATCGACGAAAGCACCAATCCAGCCACTTGAGCTAATGCAGGTGCCTGATCGATTCCCGTTATTTCTAAAAACCGATAGCCATGAAATGTGAATCGAGGTTGGATATACTCGTCACCACCTTTCAAAATATACACATCCTGTGCCAAAGCCGCACGAATATTTTCCAACATAATCATACCTTTTTGACCGGCATATTCCGCTAAATCTGGGTAAAGTACTTCCGCAAATCGAAGGGTAATTCGTTGGCCTGCGGTTCCATTTTTAATGAAAATCTTTGGAAAACCCACCATATTTTGACCCATATCATAGACAAAAACACCCTTTCTAGGTTCGGTCATTAATTTGGCCTGTAGTACTTCGCGCACTTGGACGTGATCGTCTAGCTGACTTACCAATTGCATTCCGTCAAACTTAAGAGCATTGGGGACATTCCCTACAAAAGCAGTTCCTTCTAAAGAAATTTTTTGTGCGGGCTTCCAAGCGGTAGATTTGAAATTAGTCGTGGACCAACCTACAATCGCGGCTTCTTTTTGAGCGTCGTACACTTCGCCTTGGAAAAAGCTACCATAACGAATCGGGCCATCATTAAAGTAGGTCCATTGATCAGGATTGGTGGTGATGATTTGTTCCGTACCATCTGTATATTGAATGTGCAATTTGGCTAATAAGGATTGTCGATCACCAAAAAAGTTCCAACTATCCCCACTAAAGGTGATATTTCCACTCCACCAGCCTTCGCTTA
>CANIYB010000117.1 GCA_947471105.1 Cytophagaceae bacterium | reverse complement strand
ATAATATTTCTTTCATTTTTATAAGCTTTTTGTATTTGTTAAAAAAGAAAAAAAATCAATTACTAAAGCCGAAAATTTCGAAAATCGTTCGTTCACTCTTGTATTTATTTACAATCAACTTGATTCCTGCAATCATGTATTTAATTTACGCTTCTTATCATTCACCTTTGCCTTTTGATCTAGCCTTTAGATTGCCATCAACAAATCATTCTGAGCTATTTAGCATATTTAGTATTTTACCTATTTTGAGTTTGTTATTTTTTCCTCAATTGATCTATGGGTTTAATCCCAATAACTCCTTGATCAATTTGATTAAAGCGTTATTTAACAGCATAAAAAATAGCAAGCACGAGATTGAGCCATTAAAATTTGAGTTATCTGATGATTCTGGGCAAATAATGGACTATCTAGAAAAGAAAAAACCTTTCTTAAAGACAGAATTTTCATTGCATGACCTCTCCAGGGAATTAAATATTCCGCATTTGCGCGTTTCCGGTTTTTTCAACAAGCAATTAAAAACCCCATTCCCTGAATTCAGAAATCGCTTACGAGTAAGCCATGCTATTCAGCTATTTAAAGAGGGTATGCATGCTCAAATGTCTATAGAAGGAATTGCCACAATTTGTGGTTTTAAAAATAAATCTAGGTTTTATGCCGCCTTCAAAGTTGAACATAAGATGACACCCTCGGAGTGGATCGAAAAAAATATAGAGGTAAATAACAAGCTTTAATTTTTAGAATTATCGCGTAAAAACATTTGTCTTGAAATGTTTTCTTTAGGCATAAATTCATACGCCTTCTTCCAATCTTTCTTTTTCAAATCACCGTTTTTAACGGATTGTATAAAGCTCATCCAAGCGAAGGGATTAGTCAGGGATAATAGAGGACTCGCATAAAAGGACTTATTGGACTGTGCCGAAGTCATCATATCAGAGAAATTTCGGAAGTTGGATGCCGCCCCCAAGCCTGCTTGGAGTGCAAAAACGTTCAACTTAGACTGTTCTAGGTTATTGGCCAAAATGGCTCTTTGTCGTTCATCTCGCAAACGCATGTTCAGAAATGCCTGTTTAAATTCTTCTTCTGAGGCATGTGGAAATACCTTTACTTCGGCCAACATCTTAGAATCTTCATCCATGGAGATGATTTTTTGTTGGATTTGATCCTCCGACTTAGGAATGATGTAATATTGTTTTTTGTAGCCAATATAGGTAAAAACAAGGCTATCTCCAGGAAAAACCAATAAATCTGCTCGGCCAAAATTATCACTTAATGCGCCCCTACCGGCTTTTGGATTATATACATAGGCCATGGGCAAAAACTCAGACCCATTTTTAGCAACGACTTGCACTTGGAATAATATCGTTTTATCCTGTCCCTGAGAAAACGCTTTTCCCATGGTCAGACAAAATAAAATCGCAAAAATAAGTGCGGGTTTAAACATCTTGCAAATTAAACGAAATTTATACGGAGCTGAGCATTAAAATTCGTTAAACGGTTATTTATGAAAATAATTTCAAAAAGGTAATGATAAATGGAATAGATAAAAGCAATCCATCAAATCGATCTAAAAATCCGCCATGTCCAGGAATCGTATCCGCGGAATCCTTAATATTCATACTTCGCTTAAATAAGGATTCTACTAAATCACCATAGGTTCCAGCCACCACGATAATGAATCCAATGGAGAACCATTGCCAAGGAGCATAATTGGTGTAATAAATGGAAATAATGTAAGCGACCACCATGGCTGCAATTAATCCCCCCACGCTACCTTCCCACGATTTTTTGGGAGAAACTCGCTCAAACAATTTCGTTTTGCCAAATTTTGTTCCTGCAAAATAAGCTCCTGAATCACTCGCCCATAACAAAAACAAGCAACCTAAAACAATATTGGGATCATAGGTCTCATTTTGAATGAAGGCCAATACCGTTAAAAGCGCAAAGGGCAAGGCCACATAAATAATGCCTAAAAATGTATAGGCGATGTTTTTAAAGGGCTTTTCGTCTTTAGCTTTGTAGAGTTTTATGAAAAAAATCAGCGCACACAAGGGCGATAGGATGTAATAATTATGATAGCCAATTTCCCCTTTTTCAATAAAAAAAGTTAGTAAATGAAGTACCACCCCACAAAAGGTGCCGTAAAAAGTGAGTGGCAAATTACCTCCAAAACTTCCCAGTAATTTGTAAAATTCCAATTGGGCACAAACACCAATAAATAGAAAAAGAGCTAAGAAAGTGTAATCGCTATAAAGCACGCAAAAGAGCAAAAATGGCACGGCGACAATCGCTGCAATGACTCTCTGCTGTAAATTACTCATCTGCTTCAAACCCATATTATTGCTTGTTTAAAATTAGGTCAGCTCGTTCAAAATTATCTTTATGAACATACAATTCCCAGCTCCCTAAATCATAGGCACTGAATTTTTTATTAACCACCACGGCGGGAATTTGATGAATTTCCTCCAACAAACCTTTTTGGACTTCTAAATCGATTCCGGTCCTAGATTGCCCTATCATTTTCCAATCCTCCATATTAATCCGTTTTGTACGTATATAATCGTTTAATATAAAAAGCAACTAACACCATGGACAAAAGAGCGGACCACCAAGGAACCATGGCTCCCATCTCTTCCGGATTGATTTGAATTTGTTTTTGTTGGTATAAATAATGCATCAAAAGCGTCCAAGCATTATTAAAAAAGTGCGCGGCAATCGGAACCCAAATCGTTCTGAACCATACATACAAATATCCAAAAAAGGCCCCTAAGAAAAGCCTTGGGAAAAATCCGTAAAACTGCATGTGGATGAAGCTAAAAATGGCAGCAGAAACCCAGATGGCCACATGCGCATTTCCAATGTAACGCTCAAAAAGCGATTGGACCACGCCCCTAAAGAAGATTTCCTCCCCTAAGGCAGCCATTCCGCCAATGACAGCAATCGCGATTGCAAAATCAGTGGGGGACGTAAAGTTTAATAGAAATTTCGTCAATTGTGCCATGTTTTGTTCCGAAGTCTTCATCCAAGATTCCAACTCCTCAAAACCCGCAGGTAAAATCAAGTTTTGATTCCATTGGATGATGTATTCCAATAAAGGCATCGAGACTAAAATGGTCAAAATCGACCATAAAAATATTTTCCAATTCGGTGTTTCGCCCACATTCAATTCTGCGATCGAACGTTTTTCAATGTAATGAAGGTAGGCCCAAGAGCCGATGACAAAAGTAAATAAGGCGGTGAACCACTGCAAGGCCATCATGCCATGAAATGCATTTTCGTATTTTTCAGGATGGACCATGAAATCCATGACCATTTTTTGAAATTGCTCTATGTTGGCCGTAGGAAATCCAATAATATATACAACAGCCAAAAGGCCAAAAAACTGCCCAAAAAAGCTTCCTAACAGGAAAAATCCAAAAAGAGTTAGTAATTTTGACGCAAGAGAAAGCCAAGCGTTTGGCCCCAGATGATAGTTTTCTTCCATAATGGTCGTAAATTTAAGCAATTTTTAAACAGAATGGTCAAAATAGGTAACATCGAATTAGGGGAATTCCCTTTGCTTTTAGCGCCGATGGAGGATGTATCGGATCCCCCTTTCCGCGCAGTTTGCAAAGCAAATGGGGTTGATTTAATGTATACCGAATTTATTTCCTCCGAAGGCTTAATTCGAGATGCGGCAAAGAGCATTCAGAAATTAGATATTTTTGAATACGAAAGGCCGATTGGCATTCAATTATTTGGCAGTTCTATCGAGACCATGGCAGCATGTACGGAGATCGCAACTCAAGCGGGACCCGATTTAATCGACATAAATTACGGTTGCCCCGTCAAGCAAGTCGCCTGCAAAGGTGCCGGAGCCGCCTTATTACAAGATATTCCCAAAATGGTGGCCATGACTTCTGCCGTGGTCAAATCGACATATTTACCGGTTACCGTAAAGACAAGGTTAGGCTGGGATGATTCTACAAAAAACATCGAAGATGTGGCAGAACGCCTTCAAGATATTGGCATTCAGGCGCTTACCGTTCATGGGCGGACTCGTGTTCAGATGTATAAGGGGGAGGCCGACTGGCGATTGATTTCAAAAGTAAAAGAGAATCCACGCATTAAAATTCCAATTTTTGGAAATGGGGATATTGATTCTCCAGAGAAGGCGTTGGAATATAAAAATAGGTATGGGGTGGACGGAGTGATGATAGGTCGGGCGTCGATTGGTTATCCCTGGATTTTTAAAGAGATCAAACATTTTGTGGCCACTGGAAATCATTTGCCACCTCCGAGTGTCCAAGAGCGAATAAATGTATGTGAATCACATTTAGACTTTTCGATTCGTTGGAAAGGAAATCACGGAGGAATTGTGGAGATGCGCCGGCATTACGCGAATTATTTCCGGGGGATGGATCATTTTAAACCTTTTAGAAGCAGGCTAGTTACTTCTATGTCCTTGGATGAAATCAAGGCAATTTTGCATGAGGTTTCTGAATTTTACCAACCTGAATTTGTCCGTTAATTTTTCATGAAGACTACTGAAACTAAGTCCCCGCTATTTGTTTTTCTAGCGATATTATTGCTTTCACTTATTTGGGGCAGTTCATTTATATTAGTCAAAAAAAGCCTGGTTGGCTATTCAGCCATGCAAGTGGGTGCCCTAAGAATCTTTTCAGCAACTATATTTTTTGTTCCCTTTTTCTGGCAACGTAGAAAACACATTGCCCCTGAACATTGGAAACCCTTGTTGTGGGCTGGATTAACGGGGAATATGCTTCCGGCGCTACTCTTTTCGTTGGCGGGTCAACATCTTTCCAGTGCGCTTTCGGGCATGCTGAATGCTTTCACTCCCCTATTTGCGCTGATCATTGGTATTTTATTTTTTGCTCAAAAATTCATCGTCAAACAAACCCTAGGTATTTTAATCGGCTTAATCGGTTGCATCGGATTACTGGTTTCAGGGAAAGGTTTTCAGATCGATTTTAATGTGCATGCGCTTTGGGTGGTCCTTGCCACACTATTATATGGCATCAACATGCACATCGTAAAAACCAAATTATCTGGCCTACATCCCTTAACGTCCACTTCCGGAATTTTCATGATGATCGGGCCTATCGCCCTTGGAATTATGGGTTTTTCTGGATTTTTCAGCGTTCCTGTGGACTCTGAACATGTTTGGCCATTAATAGCTGGCATCGGCTTAGGCCTTTTAGGTTCTGCCTTAGGTATGTTATTATTTAACCAAATCATCAAATGGACCACAGCGGTCATCGCGAGTTCAGTCACCTATTTAATACCGATTGTGGCAGTGGGATGGGGTTTTTTCGACGGCGAAGCCATTTACTTTTCCCAAATCATATTCATGTTGGTCTTATTGGCCGGCATATATGTGGTCAACAAATCAAAATAGTAGAGACGCGATACCTCGCGTCTAAAATCACAATCTGTAGAGACGCGATACCTCGCGTCTAAAATCACAATCTGTAGAGACGCGATACCTCGCGTCTAAAAATTCCAAGCTGTAGAGACGCGATACCTCGCGTCTATTTCCGATACGCACAAAAAATTAGACGCGAAGTATCGCGTCTCTACAAAATCCGAACCAAATACGAGAACCAGACGCGATAATCGCGTCTCTACAACTTCTTTATCAATTACCTGATCTAGTTTATCAGTTTAATTATCAGTAGTTCATTTATCTTCGGCTCATAAAAAAATGTATTATGGTAAATGAGCTATTCATCTCGTATTTGTGGAAAAATCAGTTGTTCAACCATCAAAATTTGTTGACGTCTACAGGCGATAAAATATCTGTCATTCATCCTGGCATAGAAAATTCTAATGCGGGGGCAGATTTCCAACAAGCTAAAATCAGAATTAACGAGTTAGACTGGGTAGGAACCGTGGAGCTACATATCAATGCATCGGACTGGATTCAGCACGCACATCAAAAAGATCTCTCGTATGAAAATGTCATTTTACATGTCGTCTGGAATGATGACCTAAAGATCAAATATCAAAATGGCACCCCGATCCCTTCCCTATGTTTGTCGACCCAAATAAATCCAGAAACGATTGAGGCTTTTGAAATTAAAAAATCAGTCGACGGGGCCAACCTACCTTGTGGACCGATGTTTGAGTCAGTGGATGATGCATTAAAGGAAAAGATGTTGGCACAATGTTTACGAGAAAGACAAGCAAAAAAAGTCAATCAAATCGAACAATTCTTAATCAGCACACAAGGGGATTGGGAGGAAACTTTTTACCAATCAATGGCCAGAAGTTTTGGGTTTTCTGTCAATGCGGAGCCGATGTTTAGGCTGGCCCAATCGATGCCACTCAAATTGATTTTACGATATCGGGATCGGGTTTATGGGATTGAAGCTTCCTTATTTGGCTTAGCGGGTATGTTAGAAGAAGACATCCGAGATGAATATCAATGGGAATTACGGAGAGAATTTATTCATTTAAAAAAGAAACATGATTGGCCAAATACCTATTTAAATCATTCCGATTGGAAGTTTTTACGTATGCGTCCACCTAATTTCCCTACGGTTAGAATCGCCCAATTTGCTGAATTGATTCGGTCAAATTGTAGTTTAATTTCATTGCTATTAGAAATGCAAGATTTGAAAACAATCAAAACTTTATTTGAGACCCCACTCAATGACTATTGGCAAAAACATTATCATTTTGGCAAAAAAGGAAATGGAAACCATTCGGTGATTGGCCGGTCAGCTTTTGAATCGATATGCATCAATACCATGATTCCCATGCTGATTTGCTATTCAGCCTACAAAAATGACTCAAAATACGAAGAAAAAGCCCTCCGATGGATGCGAGAATTAAGGGCTGAAAACAATTTTGTGACTCGGATTTTCAACGAGCATGGGCTAAAGATGAACCATTCTGGGGATTCACAGGGATGCATACAGTGGTATCATCAATATTGCCTATTAAAAAAATGCGCTTCTTGTGAGGTGGGAAAGCAACTAATGAAAAAGGAAACCCTTTTAAATTAACAAAGGTCTTGTTGGCCTAATTCATTAAAATGCTGAAACAATTTTCATAGTTTTGTGGTAATCAATTAATATCATCAAATGAGACATGAATAAGTCTTTAGGGAATACTGGAATTTTGTGGGCTTTATTGATCATCAGTTGTTGGTTTTTAAACCTGTATGTCGGGATTCATTTAGAATTAAGCTTTTCCAATCCTTGGGTATATGTACTTATCTTACTTCAAACCCATTTATACACGGGTCTATTTATCACCTCTCATGATTCCATTCATGGTGTAGTCAGTACTCAATACCCAAAAATAAATGATGCCCTAGGAAAATT
>CANIYB010000116.1 GCA_947471105.1 Cytophagaceae bacterium | reverse complement strand
TGATGTGAATGCGGATGGACATTTAGATATTGTTATGGCGGGTAATATGAATCATGCAAAATTGCGAATAGGGAAAATGGATGCTAATTATGGACTTTTGTTGCTGGGGGATGGCCAATTAAATTTTAATCTGGTACCGCAAAAAAAGAGTGGTTTTTGGCTCAAAGGTGATGTAAGGTCTATGTTGAAAGTGGAGGATCATTGGTATTTTGGTATTAATTCTTTGGGCGTGGAATCTTACAAAATGCGGAAATGATGAGAAATATTTTACTAGTTACGATATGTTTATGCGCTATTTTTTCTTGCAAAACAGAAAATAAAAAAGTAGATTTTTCGGGTCGAGAGATTGATAAAGTATTAGGTGAAATGACGGAGTTGATGATTCACGATGTCACAAATCCCCCATTGGCCATGCGATTTTTCTCCTATACTTGCTTAGCTGGATATCAGGTTATTTCGGCCCATGACTCCACGCTACCACGTATATCTGAACATTTGAATGGATATCCAACCTTTGAGAAAATCGATTTTACGCATTCGGATCCTAACTTGGCGGCGATCATTGCCATGATGGAAGTATCCAAAAAAATCCAGCCCTCGGGCAAGCGGATGGAACTTTGGGAAAATAATTACTTGGACTCATGCAAATCGATTGGCTTATCTTCAGAGCTTGTGGAAAATTCTAAGGCTATTGGCGCATTAGTGGCCAAGAATATATTAGCATATGCAAAAGCCGACCGATATAATACGCTGTCCAACTTTCCGCGATATACTCCTGACAAGAAAGACGGATATTGGTATCCAACGCCACCGGGCTACTTTCCGGCCGTTGAGCCCTATTTTGCTAAAATCAGAAATTATTCATTGTCTGAATCTGATGTTTCAGCATTTGAAATTGAACCTCCTAAAGCATATTCAAGCGATCAGCGTTCTGAATTTTATACGTTGGCAAACCAGGTTTATTTGGCGGGTAAAAAACAGGAGGAACAGAAAATTGCTGCTTTTTGGGATTGTAATCCTTTTGCGCTTTCCTCCAATGGACACTTATTAATCGCCATGAAGAAGATTTCTCCTGGCGCACATTGGATGGGCATTTCGGCGATTGCTTGTGCAAAGAAAAAATTGGACTTCGGGCATAGCTTGTTGGTCCGCACCGTATTATCTGTGAGCATGCAAGACGCCTTTTGGGTTTGTTGGCGTGAGAAATACCACAGCAATCGCATTCGCCCGGAAACAGCCGTCCGGAAATTAATAGACCCAACTTGGAAACCTTTTTTACAGACTCCACCATTTCCGGAGTATCCGAGTGGCCATTCAACGGTCTCATCTACGGCCGCCGTGATTTTAACACATTTCATAGGAGAAAATTTTTCTTATGTGGATACCGTGGAAACCCGATATGGCATCGAGGCTAGGCCTTTTAAGTCGTTTAATCAAGCGGCTGAAGAAGCCAGTATTTCACGTTTTTATGGGGGAATTCATTTTATGGATGGAATCGCTTCGGGTCAATCACAAGGAAAAAAATTAGGAAATCACATACTTAAAAAACTAAACTTACTATGAAAAAATTAGGACTGCTTTTATTGTTTGTCTCCACCAGTTTAATGGGGCAAAAAGCTTCGAAAGAAGAATGGATCTCCATGTTTAATGGAAAGGATTTAACGGGTTGGACTCCAAAGATTCGAAACTATGCTTCTGGTGAAAATTTTGGAAATACCTTTCGTGTGGAAGACGGCAAGCTAGTGGTGAGATATGATGCTTATGATTCATTTAATGAGCGATTTGGTCATATTTTTTATAAAGACAAATTCAGTTATTACCGCATACGTTTGAACTACCGATTTGTGGGGGATCAAGCAATCAATGGTCCGGGATGGGCTACGCGAAATAGTGGAATTATGATTCATGGCCAGGCTCCTCAAACCATGGGAAAAAATCAGGATTTTCCCGTTTCGATTGAGGTCCAATTGTTAGGCGGCAATGGAAAGGATAAGCGTACGACGTGCAATTTATGTACGCCAGGCACGAATGTGGAAATGAATGGGAAATTATTTACGCCCCATTGCATCAATTCTACATCAGAAACCTATCATGGTGATCAGTGGGTAAAGGCGGAAGTGTATGTGTTGGGCGATTCTTTAGTCCAACATTTAATTAATGACCAAAGTGTTCTATCCTATCAAAAGCCTCAAATTGGCGGTGGCAATGTCAGTGGCCAAGAAGTTGTTTTTGGAACAAAGGGACAGTTGCTAACCGAAGGCTATATCTCACTTCAAAGTGAAAGCCATCCTGTCGAGTTTAAAAATATTGAAATTCTAAACTTGGAAGGCTGCATGGATCCATTAGCTTTGAATTTTAAAACCTATTTTATTAAATCAAAACCGAGCGATTGCACGTTTAAAAAGAAGCGTAAATAGCTGAAATAAAAATTTTGAAAAAGGCTTTTAGGGATTTTCCTAAAGGCCTTTTTTATTGTTTAGAATTCTGCCTATGTCATTGGCTTTGCTTAACTCATCTTTGAGTTTGTCATAACTTCCAGCGAGCATTAAGCCTTTATATTTAAGGAGTGTATTGATGTATTCGTCTAAGACATCCAATAAATTTTCTTGGTTCTGGTGGAATATCTGGCTCCAAGTTTCTGGGGAAGATTTGGCTAAACGAACGGTCGACTCAAAACCCGTGGAAGCCAATTCAAAAATCCTTTTTTCATCCTTTTCTTTTTCCAAAACGGTGTTCGCCAAGGCAAAGGAACAGATATGAGAAATATGTGAAATATAGGCCGTATGAACATCGTGACCAATGGAATCCATGTAAATCAATTGCATTTGAAGGCCATGGGTATATAAGTCTTCGATGATTTGTATGGCGGAAACGGAGCTTAATTCTTTATCGCAAATGACGCAGGTTTTGTTCTTAAAAAGACCTAGAACAGCCGCTTCGGGACCCGAAAATTCGGTACCCGCCATTGGGTGTGTCGACACGAATTGGTCACGTTTTGGATGATTTTTTAATGCTTCAAATACGGGGCTTTTCGTAGAACCTACCTCGATGATCAATTGGTGAGGTTTTAATTGGTCTAAAATTTTCGGAATTATGCTAACTAATACATCGACTGGGGTAGATGTAACAAAAATATCTACTTCTTTCAATGCGTTTTCCCAAGTCATTATTCGGTCAACTAATCGGAGTGATAAAGCCTTTGATTGGTGTTCAGGATTGGTATCGATGCCGATTATTTCAGAGGCCCAACCGCTTTCACGAAGTCCTAATGCGATGGAACCGCCAATTAACCCAATGCCGATAATGCCCACCTTTTGTTTAGATTCCATTTGATTTAGATTTAATGCGCTGAATGACTTCTTTAAAAACTTCTTCTTTGGCACATAAAGATATGCGGATATATTCATTTCCTTGGGATCCAAATATCCCTCCAGGTGTAATGAAAACTGCATTTTCAATTAATATTTGATCCGATAATGCATAGCCTGAGCTAAAATTACCAGGCGTTTTTGCCCATACAAACATGCCCGTTTGTGCTTTGTCGTAGGAGCAGGCTAATAAATCGAGCAGTTCAAAAACCAGTTTTTGGCGCGACTTATAAATTTCATTTTGTTGTTCAAACCACTTGATATCTGCCGAAAGAGCTTCAACAGCCGCTAATTGTAAAGGCAAAAACATACCTGAATCCATGTTGGATTTAAATTTCAAAACAGGATTTAAAAATTCCGATTTGCCTAAAAGGGCACCTATTCTCCAGCCCGCCATATTATGGGATTTAGACAAGGAATTTAATTCAATGCCCACCTCCATCATTCCGGGAACGGATAACATCGATATGGGTTTATCATTTAAAATAAAGCTGTATGGGTTGTCATTCACGATTAATATGGAATGCTTTAATGCGAATTCCCTCAGTTCATCAAAAAATGCATGATCCGCTTTTGCCCCCGTCGGCATATGCGGATAGTTCACCCACATGATTTTCACCTTCGATAAATCCCTTAATTCAAGCGCTTTCAAATCAGGAAGCCAGCCTGTTTTTTCAGATAAATCGTAGGTTAATACTTTTGCACCGGCTAAAGAGCAAGCTGCTTGGTAAGTAGGATAACCAGGATTTGGAATTAACGTTTCGTCCCCAGCTTCTAAATAAGCCATGGCTATGTGCATAATTCCTTCCTTGGACCCCATTAATGGAAGAACCTCAGAATCGGAATTTAACGCTACCTGATAATGTGTGGCATAAAAATTAGCAAATGCCTTTCTTAATGCCGGTATTCCTTGATATCCTTGGTAGGCATGGTTATTCGGATTGGCTGCAGCAGCCGTTAGGGCATCAATCGTTTTTTGCGAAGGGGCCAAATCGGGACTACCAATGCCAATATTAATGACTGGAATTCCCTCTGCTTTAAATTGGGCTATCTGCTTTAATTTGGTTGAAAAATAATATTCTTCAACGGAATTTAACCTAGATGCTGTGGATATGTGTAAGCTCATAAAACAAAAAAACCGACGAAGGGCCGGTTGTTAGTAAGTTATATTTAAAACCTATGTAACCGGCTATGCGCAATGGAAATACCCTGCGTAATAATATCCGATGTAATAAGTTTTGTTTTCAAAATTCATGCCCCAAAGGTATAAAAAAAATGTTTTTTAGCAAATTAAATCAAAAAAGGCCTTTTAGGTGAGCCACAATTAGACTGGACTCATATCCTTTTGAAAGGGCAAAGGCATAACACTTTTGGTATTTTTGTTGGCTCGTCCCCGCCTTTATTTCCGCCTTTTTCTTGTGCAATATTTTTGTCAATTGGCCAATGTAATCAGCCTCATCGATGTCATTCCATGCATGACTAAGTAATGAATCAGGGATTCCCCTTTTTTTTAACTCAAACATTATTTTATTTCGACCCCAATGTTTTTGATTGAATTTTGATCGAACATACAGCTCGACGAACCGAGCTTCATTCAAATAATTATTTTCAGAAAGCCAGGTTAAATAGGTGGGTTGGTCTGACTCGCCAACGAGCAAGTCCTTCATTTTTTGTTTGATTTCAGAGATGCAGCGTTCTTGGTAGGCGCAATAACGGGCCAATTGGTTTAAAACCTTGCTGTCCATGCACGGAAAAAATTAGGATTCAAATTCTTCTATATGCTCTAAATTGAACAGTTCGTTCAAAATATCAACCATTTTCTCTGATTCACCTCTTTTGCAGGCGGCTTTTAAATGAAGAATGGGCTGCTTCATGATTTTTTGGACCAAATTAGCGGTGATTTTCTCCAGCTTTTCTATTTCGTCCTTATTCAACCCTTTAATATGTCGGTTGATCTCTTCTTTTCTAATATTTTCAAGCGCGCTCTTTAATTTATGAATCGTAGGAGAAACTTCCATTTCCTTAGACCAATCATTAAAACTAACGATGCTTTCCTCAATGATCACGCGAACATCAGGTACAGATGCCATTCGGGCTGCTAAAGCTTCATCGGCTCTTTCTTTTAAGGAGTCAATGTTATAAAGTAAGATTCCTGGATTCTTTTCAATTCCGTCTTCGATACTTCTTGGCACCGATAAGTCGATAAAATATTTAAAGGAAAGTACCTGAAGTTTTTTAATTTCTTCGAGGGTGATGATTGGGCTTTCCGTTCGTACCGATGAAATAATAATATCCGCTTTTGAAATTTCTTCCCATAAATCAGAAAATGGAGCTACTCGGAAAGGCATTCCTTGAGCTATTTTCTCCGCTTTTTCTTGCGTCCGATTCATGATGGTGAATTCAGCAAAATCCTTTTCTTCCATGTTTTTGCAAACATCTAAGCCGATTTCACCTAAACCTAATATCAAAACTTTTGGCTGTGGAATTGCTTGTGAAAGTTCTTCTGCTAGCGCTACAGTGGCATATGAAACGGAAGCCGCACCGTCTCTAAAAGACGTTTCTTGCGCAACACGCTTATTGGAATAAAAAATGGTATGCATCAATCGATGCAAATAAGGTCCTGCTAAATTTAAATCCGCGGCTAATTGATATGCTTTTTTAATCTGATTGGGGATTTGTAAATCACCCACTACTTTGGATTGCAAACCTGTTGCCACTTCAAAAAGGTGCCTTAAAGAATCCTCTGTTTCATTCAGATGTTTAAAGTAGTTAAGAAATTCCGAGGTTATTTCGATTCCTTTTTCAATTAAAAGGGCTTTGACTAAATCCTCTGAGATATTTTGTTGAGTCGTATAATATAACTCCGTGCGATTACACGTGGACACAATTAATAATTCACTTAGGCCAAAAAGGTCTTTGCACTTGATCGCAAACGCTTTGCTTTCCTCCTCATTCAAAGCCACCATTTCACGAATTGTGAGTGGTGCGGTACGATGAGAAATACTAACTGACTTAAATGGAATAATCATTCTTGTGGAATCGTAAAATTAATTTACAAAAGTACAATGCAAATATTTAATTTGTATCCTTCTTTAGAAGAAAATCGTAATTTTATTGATAAATAAAAATTCAGGTAAGATGTTTAAAAATAAAACTGTTTTCATTACTGGGGCTTCTAGAGGTATCGGCTTAGAAATAGCCAAAAAACTGGCTTCAGAGGGCGCTAACATTGTAATTGCCGCAAAAACGGCTGAACCACATCCTAAATTAGCTGGGACCATTTATACGGCTGCTTCCGAAATTGAAGCATTGGGAGGTAAGGCTTTGCCTTGCATAGTTGACATTCGTGACGAAAATCAGGTTTTATCAGCTGTGCAAAAAGCAGTGGAAACCTTTGGTGGGATCGACATCTTGATCAATAATGCCTCGGCGATTCAGTTGACGGGAACGTTACAAACTGAAATGAAAAAGTATGATTTGATGCATCAAGTAAATGCCCGAGGAACATTTTTATGTGCGCAGGCATGTTTGCCTTATTTATTGAAATCAGAAAATCCGCATGTTTTAACGCTTTCGCCCCCTTTAAATGTAGAGGCGCGCTGGTTTGAAAATCATGTGGCTTATTCCATGGCCAAATTTGGGATGTCTTTATGTACGTTAGGGATGGCTGCCGAGTTTAAGGGAAAAGTTGCTTTTAATGCACTTTGGCCAAAAACAATTATTGCCACAGCGGCGATCGAATTTGCGATTGGAAATGCCGGTATGATGCAGTTAGGTAGGAAGGCGAGTATCATGGCGGATGCGGCCGCCGTGATTTTAAATCGGGATGCCAAGTTGGTCAGTGGTCATTTTTATATCGACGAGGAAGTATTGAGGGAAGAGGGGATTGTAAATTTCGACGCATACCGAGTAAATCCTGCGACTAGAGAAGACCAATTAATACCTGACTTTTTTATCTAATTCTGTGCCTGTAATATCTAGTAAATTTCCGTTCAATTCGCCTTTTTGGTTGCCTGAGGGACATACCCAAAGCATTTATCCTGCGCTTTTCCGCCATGTGATATTGCCACATCAGCCTATCCGAGAACGTTTGATTACGGATGATG
>CANIYB010000115.1 GCA_947471105.1 Cytophagaceae bacterium | reverse complement strand
TTAACGGTCGTTCCATTTTTATCCAGTAGAATCTTAAAAAAACATGAGGGTCATCCGGATGGAAACATATTTTTAAGAGTCATCAAAAAACTCATATCAGGGAGTTATTCCAAATTGCTAGACGTCGCCATTAAAAAACCGGTCATCACCCTCTTGATTGCCTTTGGTATTTTTATTGCCTCCCTTCAGCTATTCCCAATCCTAGGTTTTAGTCTTTTCCCGTCTTCGGAAAAGCCTCAATTTTTAGTCAATATTTTTAGCCCTATGCAGTCCAATATTGCCTACACGGATTCCATTTGCAAAAAGATTGAAAAAGAGCTAAAGTTGATCCCAGAAGTACAATATGTATCGGCTAATGTGGGAAAAGGTAACCCTCGAATTTATTACAATGTTATCCCATTAAATGAACGCAGTGACTATGCCGGTTTATTTGTGCAGTTAAAAGAAGGGACAGGAGCCGATCGGAAAATTGAAATCATAGACCAACTTAGAAACCAATGGACCCCGTATCCAGGAGCGAAGGTTGAGGTGAAGAACTTTGAGCAAGGACCGCCTGTCGTCGCGCCAATTGAGGTGCGTATTTTAGGAAAAAATATAGATACCCTACGGATATTAGCCATTAAGGTCGAAAGTTTACTCGCAAAAAATAAGGCAACCATTTACATCAATAACCCACTAAAAAATCTAAAATCAGATATTCGCGTTGAAATTGACAAAGAAAAAGCGAGTATGCTGGGTATCCCAACCGTCAGTATCGATCGAATGGTTCGCATGGTTATTTCGGGTTTTGATTTAGGGAAAATGACGGATGACGATGGAAATGAGTTTACCATTCAGGTTTCTAAACCCCATTCAAATCAACCAGACCTTCGTGTTTTTGATGATTTATATGTCAATAATGTTCAAGGAACTGCTATCCCATTATCTCAAGTAGCCCATTTGAAATTAGAGACATCCCCACAAAGCATTAATCATTTAAATAAATCGCGCTCGGTTTCTGTCGGCTCTTTTGTCAAAAAAGGCTATCTGAATTCTGAGGTTATCACCGAGGTGGAGTCCTCATTAAAGCAGATTAATTTACCCCAGGGATATCGTTTTCAAATGGGGGGTGAAGTGGAAAGTAGAAATGACTCCTTTGGGGGATTTGGTACCATCATTTTAGTCACCATTTTTACTTTCATCGCGGTTTTAATCCTAGAATTTGGGACGTTTAAAAGTACGCTAATTGTTCTTTCGGTCATCCCATTAGGCATTGTAGGGGCCTTATTAGCCTTGTATTTTACTGGAAATTCAATGTCGTTTGTGGCAACGATCGGCATGATTGCCCTCGCCGGAATTGAGGTAAAAAATACCATTTTGTTGGTCGACTTTACGAATCAATTAAGAAGAGAAGGAATGCCCATGGAGGAAGCGATTCGCGAAGCTGGAGAGGTTCGATTCCTACCCATTATCTTAACGACATTTACTGCAATTGGCGGCTTAATTCCGATTGCGATTTCGACTAATCCATTGATATCTCCACTGGCCATTGTGATGATTGGCGGACTTATTTCGTCCACCCTTTTATCCCGTATAATAACTCCCGTGGTTTATAAGTTGATCCCACCACGGGTTTAATTGAAAAAATTTAATAATTTGGTCTATCTAAACCTATAAAAAATGTTTTTAACGATCGCCCTTAGCTTATTAAGTTTTGTACCCGCAGATTCTTTGACCCACCAGCTTGTGGTAGGTTCCTACACACAGACTGGAAATCCAGGCATTGAAGTATTTGACATCAGCCTTCAAAGTGGAAAATCAAGAAAAGCCTACGATTTGCAAGCCCCCGCAGCATCTTTCCAACATATTTCCGCGGATGGCCAATATTTATTTTCGGTCACAGAAGAAGCCGGAGGGAAGTCGGCCGTTAGTTCCTTCGTAAAAAATGCAAGGGGCCAATTTGAAAAATTAAGTTCAAGCTTAACGGTTAGTCCTGGACCCTGTTATGTTTTATACCGGGAGGCGAGCAAAACTTTGTATGTGGCCAATTATTCCGGTGGTAGTTTAAGTGTATTTAAAACATTTGAGGGCCGTATTTCACCGGTAAGTCAGGTCATTCAATATACGGGATCAAGCGTTCATCCAAGTCGTCAAAAACAACCACATGCTCACATGGCGATCCTTTCGCCCGATCAAAATTACCTGTATGTGAATGATTTAGGGACGGATAAAATATACCAACATAAAATTTTTGCGGATGGAACGGTGGAAGAAAAGTTTACGGCAACAACCGTTCCGGCAGGCCAAGGACCTCGCCATTTAATTTTCAATAAAGCTGGCAGCAATGCCTATTTGATTACTGAGTTGAAGGGGCAGGTCGACGTATTTAAAGTGAGTAACAATCAATTAAATTTAGTTCAAACATTGGATGCCGATACGGCAAAATCCCCAGATAAGGGAAGTGCTGATATCCATCTTTCTCCGAATGAAAAGTGGTTGATTAGTTCTAATCGGATAAGCTCGAATGAATTAACTATTTTCGCCGTACAAGCCGATGGCCTTTTAAAGAAGGTAAAACATCTGACGGTCGCGCGCAAACCTAGAAATTTTAATTTTGACCCAACAGGCCATTTTGTATACGTGGCGAGTCAAGATGATCACAAAGTGGAAGTTTACTCTTTTAACGACAAAACCGGGGAGTTAACAAATACGCACCAAGACATTATGGTTCAGGCCCCTGTCAGCCTGCATTTCATTGAAAAAGAAATCGATGCAGAAGCACAAATAAAAACGTTAAACATAGGATTGAAAGCGCCTACCACTCCCATGGCCAATTACATAAAATGTGTGATTTCAGGAAATATGGTGTATTTATCTGGTCATATTCCAGACAAGCCAGAGGGGGGCCAAGTGGTTGGAAAATTGGGTAAAGAACTCAGTGTTGAGCAGGGTCAAGCAGCCGCTCGGCTCGTGGGAATTAATTTACTGTCTACATTAAAGGCAAACATTGGTGATTTAAATCGGGTGAAAAGAATTGTAAAAGTCAACGGGTTTGTGAATTCAGAATCAAATTTTACCCAACAGCCTGCCGTGATGAATGGTTTCTCGAATCTGATGGTCGAAATATTTGGAGAACGCGGTCGACATACCCGTTCAGCGATCGGCGTAAATGTGTTGCCTAATAATGTTGCGGTGGAAATTGATATGGTGATTGAGTTGAAATAATTGATAAATAGCAATACAAAATGAAGTTGAAATTTGGGAATCCTTGGTTGATATTTAGTCCGTTTTTAGCCATTTTCATCTTATTGGTTTTGAAGTTACATTCCGATAAAATGGAGGGTGACGAAAGCAGGTACATCATGTATGCCCAAAATCTTTTGCAAGGATTCTATTCTCCTAAAAATGTTGTATTTCTTTGGAATGGACCTGGATATCCACTTTTTTTAGTTCCATTTTTATACTTCAAATTACCCTTACTAACAATCCCATTAGCAAATGCATGTATGCAATACATGAGCATCGTTTTTTTATTTAAATCCATCAAAGCATATACCAATACCAAATTAGCCTTAATCGCATCTTTAGCTTGGGGCTTGTACTATTTGGGATACCAAGAAATTCCATCCATATTGACCGAGCCGTTCACCTCATTTTTAATGAGTTCTTTGTTGCTCACGATAACCTCCTTTTATACCAAAGGCAATAAAAATTATTTGTATGTATCCGGTGTCATTATCGGGCTGATTGTACTGACAAAGTTCATCTTTGGGTATATTTTATTATTCATGATTATTTTTTGGGCCGCTGTATTCTTGTTTTATCGAATCCAAAATATCGCAAAGCCTAAGGTAAAGAGTTTGCTCATAGCGCTAGGGATTGCCTTTGCACTAGTCACTCCATATTTAGCTTATACCTATAATTTAACCGGTAGAGTGTTTTACTGGGGCAATAGCGGTGGAATGAACTTATATTGGATGAGTACCCCGTATGAAAATGAATTTGGCGACTGGTTTCCAGAAACATTATTTAATGGCCAAGAAGTGGGTGGACCCACTTTATATAAAAACCATTTAAGTGACTTTACGTATTTTTTAACCCTGAAAGGGGTTGAGAGTGATGATGCTTACAAAAAAAAGGGCATTGAAAATATCAAAAAACACCCAATAAAGTATCTAAGAAATTGGTTCACAAACCAGGGTAGATTATGGTTTAACTTTCCGCAAACAGGTTTTTCTCACACAGAAAGGGGATTATTGCGATTCGTGCCGAACGCGATTTTGCTAACTTTTTTTATGTTATCGCTTTATTTATGGGGGTTAAATTTCAGAAAATGTCCCCTTGAAATTAACTTTTTGGCCCTCTTTATATTGACCTATTTGGCCTTGTCTTCGCTGATTTCTGCATTGCCAAGGCAACTGACTATTTCGGTGCCTATTTTACTTTTTTGGATTTCGTATATTCAATTTAGAAGCACGAAAGTTAAGATTTCATTCGAAAATTAAATTAAACTTTTCCTGGGACTGCGCGTCCTACAATGCCTGATTCTGCCCCGCGGTCACCCCCTTCATGGTATTCAGCATCCTCATTTACATCCCAAACGTCGTATAATTGACTGCCGGAGATAATATTTTTGGCGGCTAGCATCGCCGTCATCATGCTATGATCTTGATTGTTGTATTTGTGCATCCCGTTTCTACCCACCAAATACAAACCAGGATAAGATTCAAGACCTTCTCGAATATCTAACAAATGCTCTTTATAGTCATGGTCGTACACCGGATAGGCTTTGGGTTGGCGCACGACATACCCATCTATGATCGAGTTCTCATTTGTCAAACCTATTTGTGAAATCTCTTTTTTACCCAAAGCGATCAAATCCTCATTTGAGCTAGTCCACAAACCATCCCCTTCAAAACAAAAATATTCAAGTCCATAACATGCCATAGTAGGATCAGGCACCATATAAGGGCTCCATGATTTAAAATTCTGTACTCGGCCTACCTTAACTTTTGGATCATGAATGTAAATCCAATTATCAGAAAAGGCATCTTCATCCTTACAAATCAAAACCACGGTAAGGAAATCACGGTAGCCTAATTTAGAGGCGGCAGTCAATGATTTTTGAGGCAAGGAAGGAATAATGCATGGAATTAATTCCCTCATTGGGGCGGATGAAAGTACATGGGAAAAACCAGGTAAAACTTCATTGTTGGAGGTATGAACACTCCATAAATCTCCCTTTAATTCGATATTTTTTACTCCCTTATCCATTAAAATTTCCACCCCTAAGGCCTTACTTTTTTCAACGCATGTTTCCCACATTAATCCAGGGCCACTTTTCGGATATCGGAATGAATCTATTAACGTTTTGATAACTCCGTCCCCCTTCTTTTTATTTTTATTTGGGAATAAGGCATTCCAAATAGCGGAACTTAAAGACAAGCCTTTGATTCGTTGGGCTGCCCAATCTGCCGAAATTTCATTGCAAGGAATCCCCCAAACTTTCTCCGTATAGGTCTTAAAAAAGATATTAAATAAGCGCTTCCCAAATTGGTTCGTCACCCACTCTTCAAAATTCTTCGGGTTTTTAATCGGAAAAACCTTAGCCTGTAAATAGCTAAGTACACACAGAATACTTTGAAATATACCCAATTTCAAAAGTGCCTCCATGGCGACTAATGGATATGAAAAGAAATTATTATTGTAAAAAATACGTGAACTACGAGGTCTCTCTAACATCTCGTCTCCCAAAATCTCCGTCCAAAAATCTTCGACTTCTTGAGATTTAGAAAAAAACCGGTGACCTCCTATATCAAAATGAAATCCTTTGTAAGACTCCGTTCTAGAAATTCCACCCACGTAGGTAGGGTCTTTTTCAAAAACCGTAACCGCTACATTCGCCTTACCCAATAAATATGCCGCCGTTAAACCAGCAGGCCCCGCACCTATAATCGCTACTTTTTTCATTTATAAATCACCTTAAAATAAACGTAATATTCGATACTGAGCCTTTCTCAAAAATTTAAAATATGTTTTTTAAATTAAAAAATATCCAACCACAAAACTAGGAAAAATACTTGATTAAACCTCAATTGGCCCTTATTATCAAGCTGCCGCCATTTCTTTAATCGCTTTAACCAACACATCTAACTCGGCCGTGGAGGTAAAAACATTGGCCGTAATTCTACAGCCATGCACATTTGAATTGTCGATCGCCACCGTATAAATTCCGTATTGATCCAAAAGCTTCTTGGCTAAATCCGGCGCCGAAATTCCTTTGATGCCCACATTGGCAATGGCACAATTTCGAGCAGGATCCTTAGGGGTATTCATTAAAACCCCGGCAATATTTCGAACGCGAGAAGTCCAATAGTTTTGCAAATAACGCAATCGGGCCAATTTGTTTTCGGGACCCATTTTTTTATAAAATTCAATCGAACTTGATATAGCTAAATGAGCATGCACAGGATGTGTCCCCAAATGGCTTAAACGCTTGATATCAAACTCCTCATCTGGAAATTCCGTCTCCGCGATCAAAGGCCAAATCTTGGCTATCTTTTCTTTTTTAACATATAACATGCCGACCCCTAAAGGAACAGCCAACCATTTATGTAAACTAGCCCCGTAATAATCACAACCCAATTCAGGTAGCGTGTAAATAAGTTGGGCCACCGCATGTGCTCCGTCCACCATCACCTCAACTCCCTTTTCATGCGCCATTTGGCAGATCTTTTTAACCGGCATCACTTGGCCCGAAATATTGACCACATGAGAAATTAACAACAACTTGGTTTTGGGTGTAATCGCATTGGCATATAATGCCACAAGTTCGTCATCTGAAGCCGGATCTAAGGGCAAAGAAACTACATTGTTTTTCACTCCATAGCGCTTGGCGACCATTTTAAACATGTCCAACATCGCAGGATAATCTTGCTGAGCCATCACCGCTTCATCCCCCGATTTCCAAGGATATCCGCCTATAATCATATCCAAAGATTCGGTGGTATTGCGCGTTAACGTCAGCTCTTTCACTGAACAGCCCATTAATTCTGCGACGAGACTGGTAGCTTTTTCCCGATTGGCTATTTGAGCCGTTCGCATATAATAAGCTCCCTGCAAATTCACCTCCCGAATATGCTTGATGTACTGCTCTAAAATCTCTTCTGGAAGTATATTATAATAACCACTTTCTAAATTAATGTATTCTGATTTTAAACGATATAATTTGCGGTATTTGGCCCAATAGGCCTCGTCAACAGCTAAATCCTCCGAATTTTTCTCCTTCGCATACACCAACAATTCTTCCATAGTATTAACAGGACTTTTGAGACTTGCGAATCCTGAAAGCAATGCCATATTTTTCAAAAAGACTCTTTTTTCCATTATTGCCAGATAAATTAATAATCCGTTTTGATATCTTTATTAAACGGCAAGCCTAATTGGTATGACAAGTTTTTATCCTGCTCTCCATCTAAAACATCAAGCCCATAGCGGATTTCAGA
>CANIYB010000114.1 GCA_947471105.1 Cytophagaceae bacterium | reverse complement strand
TTTATCCGCTCATCGAGGAGTCTGAAAAAATGGACTTCAAAGATTTAATGGATGGGCACGAAAGCATTACAAGGGCCTTCCCTGAAATACCTTTGGGGATATTGCATGGGAAAATGAAGCCGGCCGACAAAGATTTTGAGATGGCCCGTTTTGTCAAAAATGAAACTAAAATCATGGTGGCCACGACGGTGATTGAGGTGGGAGTGAATGTCCCTAACGCTTCCGTTATGATCATCGAAAGTGCGGAGCGATTTGGGTTGGCGCAATTGCACCAGCTCAGAGGCCGGGTGGGACGGGGCGCCGAACAAAGTTATTGTTTGTTGCTCACCGACTATAAAATTTCTGCGGATACAAAAAAGCGCATTGAAACGATGGTGAGGACGAATAATGGATTTGAAATAGCTGAAGTGGATTTACAATTAAGGGGTCCGGGGGATATTGGAGGAACGAGACAAAGTGGGGCTATCGATCTAATGATTGCTGATTTATCCAAAGATGGGGAGATTTTAAAAGTGGCCCGAGAGACCGCGGTATCCATCTTGAATGAGGATCCCAATTTAGAACATGATAAAAATGCGATGATTCGGGATCAGGTGCGCCAACAAAAAAAGGACACGACCAATTGGGCTCGAATAAGTTAGTTTAACGTTGGGTCATCTGGATAGGTCGACAACACCCGAAAATCGCCTCCCTTATCGTATAGTACGGTCCGCCATAAATTTTTATTCGACTCATCAAACACGTAATCTTCTCGCGCCGGATGTAAATACCAAGCATTTTGCTTGACCTCACGGGCTAGTTGGCCCGCGCCCCAACCCGAATACCCGATAAAAAATTTGATCTCTTTGAAATTGATGGCGCCACTCACCACATGCTCAATGGCTTTTTCAAAACTTCCCGACCAAAATATTCCTTTGGAAATTTCAATCCCATCGGGAATAAGATCAGGCCTGCGGTGTAAAAATTGCATGATCGTCGGGTCCACAGGACCCCCAGAAAACAAGGGTACATTTTCCAACACCTTCTCATCTACGATTGAATCGAATACGACCTCTTGCTTTTGGTTTAAGATGAGTCCAAATGAATGCGAATTAGAATGTTCGCATAGTAATATCACAGACCTATGGAATGCCGAATCTTCAAGAAATGGTTCTGAGATCAAAAGAACTCCAGGTTTTAATTCATCTTCCATCGTAATGTAAAAGCATAAAAAGGAATTTCGTATCTTGTTTTAAATTAAGAAATATATGTCCTTTATCGTTTTTATCTCTTTAGGTGGCAATCTAGGAAATACCCTTGAAATATTTAAAAACTCCTCCCTTGAAATTGAAAAAAAAATAGGTCGCATCACTGCATTTTCTAAAATTTATCAAACGGCTGCTTGGGGGAAAACGGATCAGCCCGATTTTTTAAACCAAGTCATTTCATTAGAAACCGATTTGAATCCAGAAAAAATCATGTCTGAATTATTAGCTATTGAATTGTTTTTTGGTCGTCGGCGCGATGAAATCTGGGGTCCTCGCATACTAGATCTTGACATCCTTTTTGTTGAAAATCTAATTATCAGCAGTAAAAATCTAGATATCCCGCATCCTCAAATTGCCAATAGACGCTTTGTTTTAATTCCCATGGCTGAGATAGCTCCGCATTTTTTACATCCAGTACTCCAACAAACTATGCAGGACTTATTGGAACAAACAACAGATCTTCAAAGCGTTCGAGTAATGGATTAGTCCTCGATTTCCGTATCGTTTTCTAAAAGATTGGGGTTGGGGAAGCGCCAACTTTGACCCACGATTTTTTCGTAATACTTCTCGTATAAAGGTAGAATCTTTTTGATGTCAAATAATTTGGCACGTTCTAATGCATTTTTTTTCATGGTCGCATGTAAAACGGGGTCTGATAAAATAGCGATTGCATTTTTTGCCATATCGTCTACATCTCCGATTTCACTGACAAATCCTGTTTCCCCGTGGACGTTTACTTCCGTTATGCCGCCAGCATTTGAGGAAATGACAGGTACTTCACAGGCCATCGCTTCCAATGCAGATAAACCAAAACTTTCTTTTTCGGAAGTAAGTAGAAATAAATCGGCCAATGACAATGCCTCCTCAATCGTATCTAATTTACCTAGAAAACGAACATCGGCTTGAACTCCCAGTTCCCGACACAATACCTCGATAGCTGTTCTTTCGGGGCCATCGCCCACTAACAAAAGCTTTGAAGGAATTTGTTTTTGGACTTTGGCAAAAACTTGAATGATATCTTCAATCCGTTTTACCTTCCGGAAATTGGACGTATGGATCAATAACTTTTCTCCGTGTGGGCAAATGGCTAATTTAAAATGCTCCTTTGGTTGTTTTTTAAATCGCTCAAGGTCAATAAAATTCGGGATCACCTCGATGTTACTTAAAATTTCAAAAGAGGAATAGGTATCATTTTTTAAACTTTCAGAAACGGCAGTAACCCCATCAGATTCGTTAATGGAAAAAGTAACCACAGGTTCAAAAGATGGATCACGGCCCACTAACGTAATGTCGGTACCATGAAGCGTGGTAATCACGGGAACGTGAATTCCTTTATATTTTAAAATTTGCTTAGCCAAATAAGCTGCTGAAGCATGGGGAATCGCATAGTGCACATGAATCAAATCGAGCTGCTCATTAATCGTCACATCCACCATTTTGCTGGCTAGTGCTGATTCGTAGGGCAAATATTCAAACAAGGGATAAGAAGCCACGGAAACCTCGTGATAGAAAATATTTTCACTAAAAAAATCCAAGCGAGGCGGTTGGGTATAGGTAATAAAATGCACTTCGTGTCCTACATGCGCTAAGGCCTTTCCTAATTCAGTGGCCACTACACCACTTCCACCATAAGTAGGATAACAAATAATCCCTATTTTCATGCCTCAAATTTATTAGAATATCAATTAAAACTGACATAAAACCCAAAAGGTTCCTGATTTAAGGCTAAATTTGTGGTAAATAATTCAATACGCTTGAAAAATTTAGTCATTTTTGCCTCTGGTTCTGGTTCAAACGCCGAAAAAATTTTTGAATATTTCAAGGATTCAAATGAGGTTTTAATCACGCACATCTTTAGCAACAATCCAGAAGCTGGAGTTATTTCACGCGCAGAAAGATTAGCGATTCCCTGCACTATTTTCACGAGGACTGAATACAAAGATGGGACCTTGTTGAAAAAAATCCAATCCTTGAACACCGATTGGATCATTTTAGCAGGCTTTTTATGGCTGGTTCCAAGCGATTTTATTCAAGCATTTCCTCAAAGAATTGTGAATTTACATCCTGCCCTATTGCCAAAATTCGGCGGAAAAGGAATGTACGGACATTTTGTTCATGAGGCTGTAGTGGAAGCGGGCGAGAAAGAATCGGGAATCACCATTCATTTCGTGAATGAACATTATGATGAAGGTGGCATTATTTTCCAAAGCTCCTTTGCCGTGGATCCAAGCGACACCCCTGAAGATGTAGCGAAAAAAGGACAAGTGTTAGAGCATCGAGATTTTCCGAAAGTGATTGGAAGTCTTATTTTAGGTTAATCTTTTACCTCTTCATAAGGCACATAATCTCCTTCATCGGCCAACGGTTTTTTATTCTTTCCCGTTGGAGGCACATAATCCACGTCAATCGAACCTTCCCTGCGCGCTTTTGCAGCGGCTTGTTTGGAACGAATATCCTGCTCAGACATCTTTCTATGGACCTGAGTGATGATAAATCCCTTAAACAGGAATCGCACCAAAGGCCAAATCACATAGTAAAATACTAATCCAAAAGCGATTAATTTTAACATGGTTACTTAGCGGCTTAAATATAAATTTCGTTCTCCATACACCTTACGAAAGAAATCATCTTTCAAATCATCAATGAAATAAATCGCCTCGCCTGTCGATTTCATTTCGGGACCTAGCTCCATATTGACATTTGGAAACTTAGAGAAAGAGAATACAGGGATCTTGATTGCGTACCCTTTTTTCACCGGTTTAAAATCGAAATCTTTCACCTTCTTAACTCCTAACATTACTTTGGTTGCGTAATTCACATAAGGTTCTTGGTATGCCTTGCAGATAAATGGAACGGTCCTAGAAGCACGAGGGTTCGCTTCTATGATATACACAACTTCGTCTTTTACTGCAAACTGGATGTTTAATAGTCCTTTCGTCTTCAATGCTACCGCAATCTTTCGCGTATGATTCTCAATTTGCTTGATCACGTGATCCGACAAATCGAATGGAGGCAACACCGAGTGTGAATCACCCGAGTGGATACCTGCCGGCTCAATGTGCTCCATTAAACCGATGATGTACACATCTTCCCCGTCACAGATCGCATCTGCCTCTGCCTCAATGGCATTTTCTAAGAAATGATCCAATAAGATTTTGTTCCCAGGAATATCGCGTAAAATATCGACCACATGTTGCTCCAATTCCTGCTCATTAATCACAATTTTCATGGATTGACCTCCCAAAACATAGGATGGGCGGACCAACAATGGATATCCTAATTCACGTCCGAGCGCTGCTGCATTATCTGCATCTTCACAAACTCCAAACCTTGGATAAGGGATATCTAAATCTTTCAATAGACTGGAGAAAGCTCCACGGTCTTCCGCTAAATCTAAAGCCTCAAAAGAAGTACCTAAAATTTTAATGCCATATTTCGAAAGTTTCTCGGCTAATTTCAAAGCCGTTTGACCCCCTAATTGGACTATCACACCCTCTGGTTTTTCATGCTGAATAATGTCATAAACATGTTCCCAAAATACGGGTTCAAAATACAATTTATCAGCTATATCAAAATCCGTTGACACCGTCTCAGGATTTGAATTAATCATAATCGTCTCATAACCAGCTTCTTTAGCTGCTAACACCCCGTGCACACACGAATAGTCAAACTCAATTCCCTGCCCGATCCGGTTGGGCCCCGAACCCAAAACAACCACCTTTTTCTTTGTTGTCACGACGGATTCATTATCCAAAACTTCCGCACCTTCCTGACCAAAAGTAGAATAATAATAAGGAGTCTTTGCTTCAAACTCGGCCGCACAGGTATCCACACATTTGTAGATACGCTTAATGCCTAAGCTGTTACGTTTATCATACACCTCGGATTCTAAACAACGTAAAGTATGCGCAATTTGGCGATCCGCAAATCCCTTGTGCTTCGCTTCTTCAAGTAAAACTTTAGGGATATTATGTACCGAGTACTTCTCTATTTCTTTCTCAACACGGACTAAATCTTCTATTTGATTTAAAAACCACTTGTCGATTTTCGTTAGTTGCTGAATCGTCTTAAATGAAATGCCCATTTTGAAGGCATCATAAATATGGAATAAACGATTCCAAGAAGGATTGGCCAACGAATACATAATCGCATCCTGATCGCGCAATTCCTTTCCATCCGCTCCCATCCCATTTCGCTTAATCTCTAAAGACTGACATGCCTTTTGAAGTGCCTCTTGGAAATTACGCCCAATACCCATGGTTTCACCCACGGATTTCATTTGCAAACCAAGCGTACGATCCGCACCCTTGAACTTATCAAAATTCCATCTTGGCACTTTAACAATCACATAATCCAAAGCCGGCTCAAAATAAGCGGAGGTCGTTCCAGTGATCGCATTGGTCAACTCATCCAAGTTATACCCAATGGACATTTTAGCGGCAATTTTGGCAATCGGATAACCCGTAGCTTTAGAAGCCAAAGCAGACGATCTAGAAACCCTTGGATTTACTTCAATCGCTATGATTTCATCCGTATCAGGATTTAATGAAAACTGGACATTACATCCCCCCGCGAAAGTACCTATGGCATTCATCATCTTGATGGCCATGTCTCTCATTCGTTGGTAAATCGTATCTGGCAAAGTCATTGCCGGAGCCACCGTAATTGAATCTCCTGTATGAATTCCCATCGGATCAAAATTCTCGATCGAGCAAATAATGATGACATTGCCGATATGATCCCGAAGCAATTCTAATTCGTATTCTTTCCAACCCATGATGGATTGTTCCACCAACACCTCATGGGTAGGGGAAGCGTGTAAACCTTTATTTAATGCCGCGTCAAAGTCCTTTGGGTCGTGTACAAAACCACCCCCTGTACCTCCTAGGGTAAATGATGGGCGAATGACCAAAGGGAAACCTGTTTCCTGCGCTATTTCTTTTCCTTCCAGAAATGAACGAGCCGTACGACCCTTGCAAACCCCAACACCAATCTCGATCATTTTCAAACGGAACTTCTCGCGATCCTCCGTGGTTTCAATCGCCGCAATGTCTACTCCAATGATGCGAACTCCATACTTTTCCCAAATACCGGCCGCATCACAATCGATGGCCAAATTTAACGCAGTTTGCCCACCCATGGTAGGTAAAACCGCATCGATTTTATGGCGTTCTAATATGTGAATGATGGACGCTTTTTCTAATGGTTTCAAATATACGTGATCCGCATTCATCGGATCCGTCATAATCGTCGCTGGATTGGAATTAATTAATATGACTTCGATCCCTTCCTCCCTTAAAGAACGAGCTGCTTGGGAGCCTGCATAATCAAATTCACATGCTTGACCGATAACAATGGGACCGGAACCAATAATTAGGACTGATTTAATCGACGAATCTTTAGGCACAGGATGGTATAAATTTAAAGCGTTATAATTTCAAAAATGATGGGCCTTTCAGTATGGCTCAAAAATTGTACAAAATTAGTGGTTTGAGCTCAAATTGGGAAGCATAATTGAAAATAAATTTATCGATTTTCCATAAATCCATTTATATCCACATAGGGCTAAATAGATCCCGAAAAATCTCTTATTTTTGATAAAAAATTAGAACCGTTGATAAAGATATTAGTCGCTTTTGATGAAAATAAGGTTATTGGAAAAAACAATGCGTTGATCTGGCATTTACCAGCCGACCTTCAGCGATTTAAAGCGCTCACTACGGGACATGTCATCATCATGGGAAGAAAAACCTATGAGTCGATCGGCAGGCCATTACCTAATCGGACGACGATCGCCATCACGCGTCAGACCGAATTTAATCCAGATGGTATCATTACCGTAAATTCACTGGACGAGGCCATTTTAAAGGCTAAGTCGATTTCAAGAGAAGACATTTACATTGTGGGAGGTGCTGAAATATACCAAATGAGCCTTGCCGTCGCGGATCAGATATTAGTTACCCAACTACATGATATTTTTGATGGGGACACTTATTTTCCAGAGATCCCAGCAGATACCTGGGAAGTTATATCCCGAGAAAGAGGCGTTACCGATGAAAAAAATACGTTCCAGTATAGCTTTTTGACCTATCAAAGAAAATAACTATGGAGCAGAAAATTGAGTTAATCGATTCCCCACTCTTGATCGATCCCCAATTCAAATTTTTACAAGCTGAAGAGGCCGGAGGAATTTGCTTGTTCATAGGAACCATCCGAAATAAAAACCAAGGAAAAGAGGTTAATGCGCTAACCATGGA
>CANIYB010000113.1 GCA_947471105.1 Cytophagaceae bacterium | reverse complement strand
GAAGAAGCAGCAGCAGAAGTTGCGGTTGAGGAAGTTGTAGCTGAAGAAGCAGCAGCAGAAGTTGCGGTTGAAGAAGTTGTGGCAGAAGAGCCAGTGGCTGAAGTTGCGGTTGAGGAAGTTGTAGCAGAAGAAGCAGCAGCAGAAGTTGCGGTTGAGGAAGTTGTGGCAGAAGAGCCAGCGGCAGAAGCTCCAGCAGCAGAAGAAGCAGCTACTGAAGCGACTGAAGAGCCAGCAGCAGAATAATTTTAAAAATTTGATTAAATCATACAAATTTGTTTTCAGATTTGTATGATTTTTTTTTGTACCTATGGCAAAAACAGAATATTTCGAGTTGGGTGCTTTGGCTAAGCCTCATGGATTAAAAGGAGCGTTTCATGTATTTATGGATGTGGATGATCCCTATGAATATGAGGGATTGGAATCTGTATTTGTTCAAAAAGGCAACGAATTAGTTCCTTATTTTATTGATGAACTTCAAATTCGAGATTCCGTTAATTTAATGACGCTGGAAGGCATCAATAGTCTTGATTTGGCCAAAGAGTTGGTCGGATTGAAGTTGTTTTTACCCATTAGCTTTTTGCCTAAATTAAAAGATGACCAATTTTATTACCATGAGATTATTGATTATCAGGTGCAAGATCGTAATTTAGGTTTATTGGGATATGTGAAAGAAGTTTACTCAACAGGTGCGCAGGATGTACTCATTATGATCTATCAATCAAAAGAAGTGTTAATTCCTTTGATTGATGAAATTGTACCCAAAGTGGATAAGAAAGAAAAAATTGTATTTACGGAATTACCAGAGGGCCTTTTAGAGGTTTATTTAGAAGATGATGCGAATTGATATAATTTCAGTTATTCCGGCATTAATGCATAGTTTTTTCGAGCATTCTATATGCAAGCGTGCTTCTGATGCTGGTTTAGTCGACATTGTCTTTCATGATTTGCATGATTTCTCCTTAAAAAAACATCGCCAAGTAGATGATTACCCATTTGGTGGTGGAGCGGGGATGGTTATGGCGATTGAGCCTTTATCGCGTTGTTTAGACCAATTAATAGCTGAACGGACTTATGATGAGGTCATTTTTTTTACGCCTGATGGCCAACTATTAAAACAAGGATTAGCGAATCAGTTGAGCCTACATACGAATATGATTTTCATTTGTGGGCATTACAAAGGGATCGATGAGCGTGTACGAGAAAAGTATGTTACTCGGGAGGTTTCCATTGGCGATTATGTTCTTTCGGGTGGCGAATTAGCTGCTGCGGTTTCCGCTGATGCAATAATACGATTGTTACCGGGTGCTCTGGGGGATGAAAGTTCTGCTTTAACTGATTCATTTCAAGATGGTTTATTAGCCCCACCTGTTTATACCCGTCCTTCTGAATTTAATGGGCAAAGCGTGCCTGAGGTTTTGCTTTCTGGGCATGATCGAAATATAGATGCTTGGAGACATGAGCAATCAGTCTTAAGAACCCAAAAGCGTCGTCCTGATTTACTTTCCTAATATGAGCCCCAAAATAAAAATTCCAGCAGCTGCTTTAATCTCATTGGGATTATTGTATTTGATCTGGGGTTCCACCTTTTTAAGCGTTCGTATTTTATTGGCTTATTTCCCTCCATTAGTCATCACTTTTTCTCGAAATCTATTTGCGGGATCCTTGTTGCTTATTTGGTCTATTCTAGGCAAACATTGGGTTAAGATACCCTGGAAACATCTATCCATACATTTACAAGCGGGTATCTTATTGATTTGTTTAGGGAATGGATTTATGGCGATGGCAGGTTCCATTGTGCCTTCTGGATTTTCATCGGTATTCATGGCATTAGGACCTCTATTATTGGTTTTTTTCTTTTGGTTAAGCGGTAGAAAACCTACCCAACGAAAATTATTGGGGACTTTACTGGGTTTGATTGGGATTGGAATTATGGTCAGTCAAAAAAAATTAGCCATCCCTGGAATGGAAATGGAGTTCTTTAAAGGTATTTTTTATTTGTCGGTGGCAGTGATTGGTTGGAATATAGGCGTTTTCCGAATTCAGTATACTCAGGCTAATTCATATCATTTTACGCAAGTATGTTCGATTCAAATGTTGACCGGCGGTTTGATTGTTTTTCTCATTAGTACATGGAAAGGAGATTATCAACACATTGTTTTATCCGATATACCCTTTAAAGCTTTTTATGTATTCTTGTACCTTGGGTTGATTGGTTCTATGCTGGGTTATTCCCTTTTTGGCTACCTTTCTAAAGAATTAGATGCCACATTAGTAGCGACCTATACCTATGTAAATCCATTAATTGCTTTACTATTAGGCAATTTAATTTTGCAGGAAGAATTGCATAAAATTTTAATTTTAGCTAGTTTTTTTATACTATTGGCAGTTGTTTTAATCACAACTGATAAATCTAAACCTTCTTAATATGAAACGTATTATCTATTTCCTTTGTTTTTCTATTTCTATAATCTCTATGAATCAACTACATGCGCAAGGTGTTCAGGCGCTTTACCCTGGAACTATCCCCAATTATATAGATGGACCCAATCTTCAAAAGAGTGAAGTAACGGGTGGTATAGAACGAATCTCAAATGTAAGTATTCCTACTTATGAATTTTTTGAAGCCAAAGGGGGGAAATCTCAAAAGCCTTGCGTTGTTGTTTGTCCAGGGGGTGGTTATAAAATTTTAGCTTCTTCCCATGAAGGAACTGATATCGCAAAGAAATTTAATGAATTAGGCATTCATGCATTGGTATTGTATTACCGTATTCCTGATTCTACTCGGCAAGTAGATCGTAAAATTGCTCCTTTGCAAGATGCCCAACAAGCCATAAGATTGGTTAGAAAAAATGCGAATAAATGGGGTATCGATGTAGGCAAGATAGGTATTATGGGTTTTTCTGCTGGAGGACATTTGGCAGCTTCCGCGGCTACTCATTTTGAAAAAGATTATACCGGTGTGGACGATGGCATTAACCTTAGACCTGATTTTCAAATTTTATTATACCCTGTGATTAGTTTTAGGCCATTTGGTCATTCGGGTTCTTCCGTTAATTTATTAGGGAAAAAACCATCAGAGGAATTGATTCATTTGTTCTCCAATGAAGAACAAATTACGGATTATACACCTAAGGCTTTTATGGTGCATGCGGCTGATGACAAAGCGGTACCCATTAAAAACTCATTGTTATATGTTGAAAAGCTTTCTGAAAATAATGTCGCGGCTGATTTACATGTATATGCCAAAGGAGGTCATGGATTTGGTTTAAACAATAAAACCACAAAAGAATTGTGGTTTGATCGTTTAGCTGAATGGTTAAAGACCAATCATATTCTTTGATTTTTCTTCATGACGTAATAAAATGGTATCCCTACTAGGACGATAATTAAGCCTATTGTGGATGATATTGTTTTTACCCAAAGTAAATTTCCGGCCAAAAATAGTAAGCAAATCAAATAAATCGAAAAAATGATTTTTTGACTCATAGGAAGTTGCGTCCCCATAATTTTGGTTTTAAAAACGGATGCTACGGTTAAGAAGTAAAAGATTAATATCGCAAATACTGTAAAGTCTAAAAGCGTTCCATAAGACCCGGAAAAACATAATGCGATCGCCCAAATTCCTTGAATGAATAGTGAGTTGGCTGGTACGCCATTTTTATTTGTTTCTGCTGCTTTTTGGAAAAACAAACGATCGTTGGCCATCGCTTGAAATAAACGACCCCCAGCTAAAATGATTCCGTTATTGCATCCAAAGGTGGAAATCATAATTAATATGGCCATGACAGTGGCGCCTATTGTGCCTAATACGGCTTGTAAAGCAGCAGAACCGAGTCGGTCCTGGCTTGCAAACATAATACCTCTTACATAAGGACTTGCCCCATTAGGATCACCCGCTAAGGGCAAAATCCCTAAATAAGCTATGTTGGTTAATATATACAATAAACAAACAAGGGCTGCTCCATAGACTAAACCTTTGGCAATTGTTTTTTTAGGGTCTTCGAAATCTGCACTAGCAAAAGTCACATTGTTCCATGCTGAGGAGGAGAATAGGGGGCCAATCATGGCAACTCCAAATAAACTTACAAATTGCCCAATACTGATATTTTCAAACGTAGATGTAGTTGAGTTATAGGTTTGGGTTTCTTTGAAAAAATGATCGAAATGGACCCATCCATTTGAAACACCTACATAAACTCCTATGATAATTAGGATAACGATGGCGCCAATTTTAGTGATGGTAAAAACATTTTGAACTAAAGATGCGAAAGATATTCCTCTAAGATTCACAAAGGTTAAGGTGGCAATTAAAAAGGCCGCTAAAATTTGTTGGCTTGTAATGTAATTTCCTACTAAAGGAACGTCATTGATTAATTCAGGTAATAAAATTCCCGTATACTTTGCAAATGCGACTGCAACGGCGGCAATAGTTCCTGTTTGAATGACTAAAAAAGTGGTCCAACCGAACAGAAAGCCAATCATTGGATTGTATGATTCTTTTAAGTAAATATATTGACCACCTGTTTTTGGAAATACCGTTGACAATTTTCCGTAGGCATAAGCACCTGTGATGGTCACAAAACTGGTAAGAACCCAGGTCATAATCCAAGCGATGGGGGAGCTTAGTTGGCGGCCAACTTCCGCACTCACTAAAAATATGCCTGAACCTATCATGGATCCCATGACTAACATGGTCGCGTCTAAGGTATTTAATTTTTTCATAAAGGGATGATTATTTATAATTTATCAAATTAATACAATAAATAGGAAACTTGATAAAAAGGTTATTTGGTGATTTTACAACTTAAATATGGAAGGAATATTGCAAATAAAAAAATGTAAACGTTTACGGTAACGTTTACGGTAAAATATTATAGATTTTCTGTGAATTTTAATAATTCTATTCTGTATATTAAATGGATTAAAGATGGTCAAATATATTTAATATTTGATAAGTACAATTTTAGCATAAAGATGAAAAATAGTATCAATGAGATTGAATTATGGGATGAGTTTAGAGGAGGAAGTCAAGACGCATTTTCAAAATTATATCAAATGTTTGTTAATCCTCTGTATACTTATTCAGTAGGAATTACGAGTGATAAAGATTTGATCAAAGATTGTCTTCATGATTTATTTGTTGAGTTATGGAAAAATCATTCCAATCTTGGTCCCACGACCAGTGTTAAGTTTTATTTAATGGCATCGATCAAACGGAAATTGATTCGTCATATTGATGGGAATTTGAAGTCATTTAACAACCATGTCAATTATACCAGGGATTATGTAGAAGATTTACCTTCACAAGAATCTGTTTTAATTTTGAATGAAGTTCAGATAGAAAAGAATGTTCAAGTTGCGAATAGTTTACACTTATTAAGCAAGCGTCAACGAGAGGCCATTCAATTGAAGTTTTATAAAAATTTGGATACTGACCAGATTAGTGAACAAATGAATATCAATGCACAGTCGGTTTATAATTTGATTTTTGGGGCACTTCGGGTCATGAAAGAGGGCTTGGTTAATAAATCTTTTTCTGTTTAATAGAATTAATTTTAGAATTCTTTGAGTATATCAGGGTTCTACACTGCTTTATAGGGTATATTAAACGTTTACAGTTTTTATGTCCTTTAGAAAATTAAGTCTTAATTGGGTTTATCGAAATATTCTAAAGAGAAATATTTATAGTTCGAGTAAAAAAGCATCGCTATTAAAGGGTTCAAAAGGCGATTTAAAAAAGATTGAGAACCTATTAAGCCATGATGAAAGCAAAGCGTTATGGATTAAGATTAACCAAACTTTGCAAATTATTCACTAAACAAAATCATTTTATGAGAAAAAAATTACTTTCAAAAGTACTTTTAAGCATGATTTTCATGTTTTTAGGGGTACAAGCGTTTGCTCAGGATCGAATGGTCACTGGACGCGTAACAGCATCGGATGACGGCTCAGGTGTTCCTGGAGCTAGTATTTCGATCAAAGGTACTTCAAAAGGTACCACATCTGATGGAGATGGAAATTACAAAATTTCTGCTCCTAGCAGTGCAATTTTAGTTTTTTCTTCGGTAGGTTTTAATACGCAAGAAATTGCGGTTGGATCAAAAAGTCAAATTAGTGTGGCTTTAAAAACAGATTCAAAAGCGTTATCTGAGGTTGTGGTTGTCGGTTATGGTACTCAGAAAAAGAGCCAAATGACGGGTGCTATTTCTTCGGTAACGTCAAAACAAATTACTGAAATGCCGATTACCAACTTAGGTCAAGCGATGCAAGGTCGTGTAGCTGGGGTGGACGTAGCGCAATCAGGTTCTAAACCAGGTACAGTGCCTAAGGTTTTAATTCGTGGTCGTCGTTCATTTAATGCAGGTAATGATCCATTATATGTTGTGGACGGTATTCCATTATCTGGTGGTTATGAGGATATGAATCCGAATGATGTAGCTTCTATGGAAATTTTGAAAGATGCAACAGCAACAGCTATTTATGGAGCTCGTGGTGCGAATGGGGTTGTACTAATTACAACAAAACGTGGTTCGAAAGATGGCAAGACCGTTATTTCATATGATACCTATGTGGGTTCAACTAAAAATTTAGATAAAATCAAATTGTTTAATGGTGAAGAATACGCTGAAATGAAGCGTGAATCACGTCGTACCATTGGTACATATAAAGATGCGAATGGCAACGTTGTTCCCACGGGAGTAGTTGATGCTTTTGCTGATTCAAAATTGTTTATTGCAGTTGAGTTAGATGGTATTGCTAACAAACGTTCATTGGATTACCAAGACATGATGGTGAAGCAAAGTATTCAACAAAACCATGCATTAGGTGTTCAAGGAGGTAATGAAAAAACGCAGTTTTCAATTAATGCAGGTTATTTTCAGGATAAAGGTATTATTGAAGGATTAGATTTTACTCGTTATTCATTCCGTGCAAGTGTGGATCATCAAGTGAATAAAAGCTTAAAAGTAGGTGCTTCATCTTATGTGATGTATGCAGAAACTAATGGAGCTAACTTAAATCCATATGGATATCTTTCATCTCAAAATCCGTTAGCGAAAGCTTATGATGATCAAGGGAATTTAATTTTCTCTCAAACAGATGATGCCTTATTGACAAATCCATTGAATGAAATTGTTCCAGGTGCTAAGATTGATAATACGAAGAAGTACCGTGTGTTTAATTCGATTTACGCTGAATTGCAACTGGCTGAAGGATTAAAATATCGCGTCAACTTTGGACCGGACTTTACCATTACGCGTAATGGTCGTTTCAATGGTGCTTTGACTAACGATATTAAAGGAGGTAATCCGACGGCATCTACGGATAGTCGCTTTGGCTTTAACTATACAGTAGAAAATATTTTAACATATTCAAAACAGTATAAAGATCATAATTTGAATGTTACGTTATTACAGTCTATGCAACGTGACAACTTTGAGCAATATACTCAAAGTGTAATGGGTGTGCCGGTAGAAACTCAGTCGTTCTTTAATTTGGCTAATGCGTCTTCTATTCAAGGTG
>CANIYB010000112.1 GCA_947471105.1 Cytophagaceae bacterium | reverse complement strand
AAGCCATTAGGCCATCTACATTATCGTATTGAACATAATACGTTTTTGAAGCCGAAAAAATATCATTCCCCTTCAAAAAGTTAAATCCAAAATAAAGAATTAAAAACGCCATTAGCGCTAAAAAACCTACCTTAAGTTCGTTGCTCTTCAACATATATCTCTATCGTTCAATTTCTTCTTTATACTGCTTAAATGCTTTAGCGATTCCTTCGGCAACTTCCTTTTGACCTTTTTCAGAGGCTAAATAGTTTTCTTCTTCTGGATTGGTCAAAAACCCTGTTTCAATCAAAACACTTGGCATCGCAGTCCTCCATATGACCAAAAACCCTGCTTGCTTAACTCCAAAACTCTTTCTTTGATAATTTTTCAGAAATTGCTCCTCTACTTTTGAAGCAAATTTTACTGAACTAGCCATGAACGCACTTTGATAATTTGCCATCATAATATGCGCTAAGGGAGAGTTAGGATCAAAACCACTATAAGTAGTTTGATAATCTTTTTCCTGCAAAATTACTGAGTTTTCACGCTTAGCTACATTCAAGTTCCCATCTGTTTTATGTAAACCCATCGTATAAGTTTCGGTTCCATAGGCAGATTTATTGGCCGCTGCGTTACAATGCACAGAAATAAAAAGATCTGCTTTATTCCGATTAGCGATATTGGCTCGCTCATTTAATTCAATAAAATCATCCGAATCACGGGTATAAATCACCTTCAAATCAGGGTATTCTTCTTTTAGTTGACGGCCTAATTCCAAAATAATTTTTAACGTCACTTTGCCCTCATGAGATCCCTTAGGGCCCATACAACCTGGATCTTTCCCTCCATGTCCGGCATCTAAGCAAACGATTTTAAGCGAATTTTTGGGGGATTTTTTGATCGAATTAATAGTCGGATTTACTGCCGATATCAATAATAGGGCTAAGCAAAAAATAAAAATATGTCGAACCGTTGAAAACATTATTTTTTAATTAATACACTTAGGTACCACGCAATCATGTAATTTTGTCAATCTTTTACAAACAAAGATAATTATAATTTTTAAATTCCATTTGATAAATAAATCCACATATTGCCTTTTCATGCTATGCATGGGAATATTCATTGGCCTAACGGATGTTAGCGCCCAACGAGTTATTTCGGGTGATTCGGTCAAAAAATCAATCAGTCCTAAAGATTCATTATCAAAAACGACCGACCTAGAAACGACCGTTTTTTATTCAGCCATTGACTCTACGGTTTTAGATGCGGAAAAACAAGTGGTTAATTTATATGGAGGGGCGAAATTAAAATATGGCAATATCGCTTTAGAAGCGGACTATATTAGGTTAGATTGGTCAAAAAATGAGGTTTATGCCAAAGGAACCTTAGACACGGCAACAAAAAAAATAATAGGCCTTCCCGTATTTACACAAGGTCAAGATAAATATGACTCGGAAGAGGTTCGCTATAATTTCAAATCAAAACGTGCATCAATAAAAGCGATTGTCACTCAGCAAGGGGAAGGATTTGTTCAAGGAAAAACCGTAAAAAAAGACGAGGAGGACAATCTATATATCCGAAATGCCATTTATACCACCTGTAATTTAACACATCCCCATTTCCACATTAAAGCGAGTAAAATAAAAGTCGTAGGAAAAAAAGAAATTATTTCAGGACCCTTTCACTTTGAGCTTAATGATATTCCATTGCCCATTGGGCTTCCTTTTGGATTTTTCCCCTATTCCCAACCTAAAGAAGCGGGCAAATCGGGCATCATTGTGCCCACTTATGGAGAAGAACCTTCTGGAAGAGGATTCTATTTGAGAGAAGGGGGTTATTACTGGGCAGCTAGTGAAAATATTGGCGTTCGATTTACGGGCCAAATTTACTCGAAAGGTGGCTGGGGTTTAGGAGCTAACTCGCAATACAATAAGCGTTATCGGTTCGCGGGTAGTTTCAACTTAGCATTTAATCGCAACACGAATGGGGATGAATTTTCTCCCACCAAACGAACTGACTTTGCTTTACAGTGGTCGCATAGCCCACAAAGCAGAGGAAACTCAAGCTTTTCGGCCTCGGTTAATATTGCCTCAAATTCCTACAATCAATTTAATACCTATAATAGCCAACAATATTTATCCAATACGATTGGATCTTCCGTACAATACACCAAAAATATAGGACAGACCATAAGAACAGGAATCAGTCTACGTATTAATCAAAATACAACCACTCGGGTTTTTGACGCTGGGACTGAATTTAATTTTGGCCTAAATCAATTTCAACCCTTTAAAAGAAAAAATTCACTAGGGGACCAATTTTTAGATCAATTTAGGTTAGGACTTGATTTTTCTGGGGGTATCAGTATGACAAATCAAGTGTCCGATCCTTATACTCGATATGAATTTGATGTGTATCCTAGGGAGACAAACAGCCAAAGAGGGGTCATTCAGAGACCTTTTGTACCTAAAACGATGGATGATTTACCTCCTGGAGTCATTCCAGTGGATGCAAGCACACTTCCTTTACTGTGGGAAAAAGCACAAACAAAATTCAATTATAGCATTCCTTTATCCTTGCCCAATTTAAAATTAAATAAATATGTGAACCTAACTCCAGGCGTTTCATGGTCCGGAAATATGTACACAAGGTCGTACAAGTACACCTATATGAAAAGCGATTCAACCGTTAGAATTGATACCATAGGAGGATTGCCAAAATTCAATTCACAAATTTCATTTTCGGCTAGTATGAATACTCGGATTTATGGTACGCTTAGATTCAAGAAAGGAAGATTAGAGGCCCTGAGGCATACAATAGCACCTAGCTTTAGCTTAAGCTATACACCAGACTATTCGGATCCCACTTATGGGTATTACCAAGATGTTAGAATCAACAACCGTAAATTCATTAACAATCAGGGAGTGGAACAGGTTGGAGATATTAGGCGGATAAGTACTTTTGACCCAAGGCAAATGAGTTATGGAGGCGCTTCAGGGAGCATCAGTTTTGGACTTCAAAATACCCTGGAGGCAAAATTGAAAACTAAATCAGATACCGCGACCAAACAAAATGAAAAAATTACGATTCTTGATAATTTTGGATTGAATGGAAGCTATAATTTATTGGCAAAAGAATATCCCTTGTCCAATTTAAATTTCAATGCGAACTCAAGGGTAAGTGAATTTGACATCAACGTAGGGGGAAGTTTTGATCCCTACTTATACGTGAAAGACAACTCGTTTTTTGATGTAGGAAGGAGAACTCCTGACTTAATGCTGAGTCAAGGGGAAGGACTTGCGAGATTAACGGCACTTAATCTTTCCATTGGGCGAAGGTTTGCCCCTGCTAAGTCGAAAGATTTAAAGACCAGTACGAATGCTTCTGAAGCCCAATTAAAACAAATAAATCGCAACATTGACGACTACGTTGATTGGAATGTACCTTGGACATTTTCGTTTAGTTACCAGTTTAGCATGAACAGGATGGGTTTAGCAGCTGCGCAACAAATTAGTGGTTTAACGTTTCAAGGGGATTTGAGCTTAACAGAAAAATGGAAATTTTCTATGAGCTCAGGATATGATTTCAAGTATAGTGGACTTACCTACACGAACATGTCGGTGCATCGAGATCTACACTGCTGGGAATTGAATTTCAATTGGACCCCCATTGCAAGTCCATTTTACGGTCGGGCATCAAATTATTCTTTTGACCTACGGGTAAAATCGTCCTTACTTCAAGAATTAAAAATTTCTCGGAGGAGAAGTTTTTATGACAAGGGAGGTTTTTAGTTTAGTTTCTCTTTAAACGTTTTCAAAAACTTATCCATTTTTGGCTTAATCACAATTTGACAATAGGGTTGATCACCATTTTGGTTAAAGTAATTTTGATGATAATCTTCAGCCGCATAAAAAAGAGATGCTTGACTTATTTCAGTTACAATAGGATTTGGAAATACTTTTTGGGCATTTAATTTTGTCTTCCATGCGATGGCCGCTTCCTTTTGAGCTTCATTGTGATAAAATATGGCAGATCGATACTGGGTGCCCACATCGGCACCTTGTCTATTCAACGTGGTAGGATCATGAGTTTGCCAAAACACCTCCAATATAGTTTCAAAAGAAATGATTTTAGGATCGTAGACTAGTTGGCACACCTCAGCATGACCCGTTAACCCTGTACAAACATCACGATAACTTGGATTTTTCATTTTGCCACCCATGTACCCAGAGGTTACACTTTTCACTCCTTTTAACCTTTGGTAAACTGCCTCCACACACCAAAAACACCCCGCACCTAAGGTTACAGTCTCTAAATTAGCCCCTGATAAGTTTTGTGATTCTTCCATTGTATTTTTATTTTTTGTATTTGTAGCGTTTCCGCAAGAAAAATGAACAAAACCCAGAATTATACTTAAAACGAAGCTTACATTTTTAATCCAACGATTCATCATGTTTTTTATTTTAGTAGTTTTGCAACGCGTAAATATAACAAAAAGCTGAATGAAAGGTTTTATAAATTCGATAAGAGGGGCTTGGGGTGAGGCATGGAAAGAATCATCATTCAGACTTAGTTTTTCATTAGCCATTCTTTCATTTTCAGTTTTTCCATGGAAAGCAGCCACTTATTTTCAATGGGTCCAACAACGGGAAGGCATTGTTTTAAACGATTTTATATTAGAGCATATCCCCGCAAAAAACGTTTCTTACCCCATTTTCTCAATCATTTATTGTACAGTTATTTATTTAATCATCCGACTGTTGGCCACTCCAAAAACATTTGTCTGGTTTGCTTGGGCATTTAACTTGGAAACAGTCTTTCGTTTCTTAACCATTTATTTGGTTGCCTTAAATCCTCCGTTAGGCATTGTCGACTTACATGACCCAGTCGCAGCCATGTTCATTTATGGGGAGAATATGCCTATCACAAAAGACCTATTCTTTTCAGGACATACTGCTACCATGGTGTTTGCGTGTTATTTTTTACCGCTCAAAAAAGAAAAAATTCTGGTGATCCTCTTGAGTTTAATACTGGCCTTATTATTGCTAATCCAACATGTGCATTATACCATAGACATCGTCATGGCACCTTTGTTCACATTACTAGCTATTGGTATTATAAAAAAACTAATTAAAAATTAGTCCCGCGCTTGATGTTGACAGTTACTTTGTCAAGCTTCTCAAAGATTGAGTTATTTGATTTATATTCAGGAATTACTTCCTTGATTTTCGAAACGAGATCATTGTTATTTCCTCCCTCATCCAACACCTCCTGCATGAGATTCATCTGAATATCCATGTAGGAGTAACTTGGCACATTCACTTTGGCAATTAAAATTTTAGGATGGTGTGTAGGCAATGTATTTTCATCCGTACTTAAAAGTTCTTCATACAACTTCTCACCTGGACGTAAACCTGTAAATTTAATTTCGATATCACGGTCGACACGCATTCCACTTAGGGTTATCATTTTTTTGGCTAGGTTAATAATCTTAACCGATTCCCCCATGTCAAAAACAAAAACCTCACCACCCTCTCCCATGGTAGCCGCCTCTAATACGAGTTCGCACGCTTCAGGGATAGTCATAAAATAGCGGGTAATGTCTGGATGAGTAACTGTCACGGGGCCCCCTCGTTCAATTTGCTTTTTGAACAATGGAATAACAGAACCATTTGAGCCTAAAACGTTACCAAATCGAGTGGCAATAAATTTGGTATGCATACCTTCCAACTGATTCATCGACTGAGTATACATTTCGGCAAATCGCTTCGTGGCACCCATTACATTCGTGGGATTTACCGCTTTATCTGTCGAAACCATCACAAATTTATCTACCGCATTTTCAGCGGCTAAATCTGCTAAAATACGCGTCCCCAAAATATTGATTTTAACAGCTTCGTAAGGATTCTTTTCCATCAAAGGCACGTGCTTATAGGCTGCCGCATGAAAAACAATGGAGGGTTTATGCGTCCGGAAAATGTAGGACATTCGATTGATGTCAGAGACGTCAGCTACCTTCACAACAATCTCTGTATTGGAAGGAATTCGACCTACCAATTCATATTCTAAATCAAATAACCCAGACTCTGCTTGGTCTACTAATATAATTTTTGAAGGGAAATAGGCGATCAATTGGCGTACGATCTCTGAGCCAATAGACCCAGCAGCGCCCGTAACTAAAATAGATTTGCTATTCATTTCCTCAGAGATCATCTTATTGTTCATCTGAATCTCCTCTCGACCTAATAAATCTTCAATTTTAACATTATGAATCTGATTGATCGCAAACTCTCCTCCTACCCATTTGTCTACCGGAGGCAATGTTTTAACCACAACACCTCGATCCAAAAACACATCGGAAATTTTCCTCTTAGCCTGTATATTTATGTTTTTAATGGCCATAATGACCTGAAGTCCTTCATAAGTATCCACAAACTTATCTAATGCTTCGCCTAAATTAAATACGCGAATTCCTTCGATGGTTTTGCCAACTTTCGAATCATTATCGTCAATGAATCCAAGAACTTGATAATTTATTCCACGGTCATTTTGAATCACATTTTTGGTCAACAAACCAGAATACCCCGCTCCATAAATTAATACTCCTACCGCTGGCTTAAACTCATTTATAAAGGATTCATAAAACTTTTTAACCATGAATCGAAGACTCACCAATAAAAATAAGCATATGAAAAAGTCAATAACCAAGATGGAAATTGGCACATAAATCAATGTTTCCACTTGTAAAAAATACCTGATCGCGAGTGAAATCACTGCGGCCACCATCGTACCGGTAAAGATTGTTTTTAAGATTAATACCGCATCCTCAATACTCGTATGCCGGATAATCCCTGAATAGGTCTTGAAATATAGAAATGTGACAAAGCGAATACTTAACAAGAAAACAAAATGGTAAATGAAAACATCCAAATGAAGTTCCTCATACCTGAAATTTAACCGTAAAGCAGTAGCTACTAAAAAGGAGAAAATAGCAATAATGACATCAATGGCAAGAACTAACCACCTAGACAGGAACCGATTTGAATAACGACGAATGAATAAAGACTGAGTCATTGACTAATTTAAATCTATTAAAATTTAATCTACAAAGTTACCAATATATTCATAAAATGATACCAAAATTTATTAAACGGGAAATCAATACTTAAATTAATTGAGAATCTCCCACCCTTTGAACAACCTCTTCCCTATTATTCCACATCAAAACATCAAGCATAGAAAGCCCATTGACAAACTCTTTTGTATTCCCTTGAGGATAGGGATTCAAATTGGGTTTTAAAAAATGCAAATCAATGCCATTTTCTTTAAAAAAGCCCTTTTCATATAATTCTTGGCCATTAACCGCGTTAACATAACTAGATTCTCCTAGCGATTTTGTGATTTCAATTAACCTTTCAGCGCGGCCTAGGTCATTAGAAACGGATAATTCAGAGCTCTGGTAGAATTTTTTTTCTAAACCCAGGTAGGCCCAAGTGGCTTGAACACTTTCACTAGCTAAATCCGCCAAACTCTCAAATTTTCTATTCAAAACCTGATCGACTAGATCCCTAACTTCCGTATAATTTGGTGCTTTTT